>DAINBL010000062.1:0-7513 GCA_036732945.1 Nitrososphaera sp.
CAGCAGTTGATAGTTCTCATATACTATCCTCATACTATCAAATATGAAGACAGATGGTTAAAGCTCAAAAAAGGGATTCCATAGATACAGAACCCCAATATCAACAGTCAGGAGAACGAACCAATTCGGAAATAGTAGTAGAAGAGCAAGAAATGCGAAAAGAAGAAGTACAACACAGAGCGAGAGGAAAATATAAGCAGTATGAAGCTGACCAAGTTATCATTGAAAAGATCCGATCCTACAGAACACAGAGACATCCTGACTCTGAGATAATGAAGTTACTCGACAACATGCCGAGAAGAACTTACTACAACTATGTAAAGAAATTGCAAGAACAAGACCTTCAGATCATGGAGCAGTGGATGGCAGAGAATGTAGAGCATGTATCAGAGGAAATGATGATATATAGAGAAACGTTATGCCAAAAGCTTAGAGAGGTTCAGGCAATAATTGATAATAGAAATACTTCAGCAAAAGACAAAATGCAAGCAATAGAACAGCACCTTGCGATATCGGAAAAGCTCGGTAAATTTACCAGAAGTGGCAGATCATACGACATGAATTCTGTAAAACTTGATCGTTTTACAATCCCATTATAAGCGCATTTGAGATTCATTTGTCTGCTCATTATGCGAAATTACGGCAGCTCTACCTATGCTTTCATTGCAAAGCACTGACGATCATGTACATAGGCAGTGTATCTCACTCCTAGTTTTCTCCATAAGGCATCTATTTTTTGGCATTATATTAGTGATACGCCTATGGCTAAAAGAACAGAATTCATACTTCAAGTCAGTGGCAAGCTTTTGTCCGCAGATAGGCGGCGCCGTCTATGCTAAGAAGCCATAAAAATCACGATTGTGTCTCTATCTTTCCGTATCATTATGATCTACCAAATAGTGGGGTCGGCCGGATTCGAACCAGCGGCCTCCAGCGCCCAAGGCTGGCATCATACCAAGCTAGACAACGACCCCTCTTTTGACAAAAGGTTTCCCTGTCGGAGTGCAATTTTAATCTAATGAATAAGACTGTTGTTGATACAGTTAACTAACTAACCAATCGCTAACCCTTGGGTTCTTTAGTCCTAAGGTCTTCCTGACTCTAGCGTTGCACGGAAATCCAATAGAAGCAGCAACATTCTTGCCATGTGCAATTAGGACATTCTCTAGGTGATGGACTAGCCTTACATTCAGAAGACAGGCAGCCACAATCAGCGCATTTTATTTGCATTCCCTGAACAATTACATGTGAAAATAAAAAATCTTCAGCGTGGCGCATAAAAAATGACAACGGCTCCAACGACAGCCACTATCGAGCCAATTATCTCATATCTATCTGGCTTCTTTTTATCAACTACTCTACCCCAGATGATTGCTGACAATATGAAAATGCCGCCGTAAGCTGCATACACCCTTCCAAACTCCGCGGGCTGCAATGTCGGAATTATTCCATAGACGAAGAGGATTATGCCGCCTAATGCGCCAAGTGCAATGGTTTTCTTTTCTCGTAGCCATAGCCACACTAGATAGCCGCCCCCTATCTCTGCTAGAGCAGCTGCAAAGAAAAGTGCTAATATGACAGCAGGTGCTTGTGTCACTTCTTCGGCCAGACGGCTTTCTCTCCCTCCTCTCCTTTTCTTGGCATATAAAATATAATGGCAACGCCAACCAGCGCGATTGCAGCACCTACAATGTCGAATCTGTCAGGTGCAATGCCTTCAAAAGTCCATCCCCAAATTACAGCCATGACAATAAAGATACCGCCATATGCAGCGTAAATTCTGTGAAAGTACGACGGCTGAAATGTTGGCACTACTCCATATAGGAATAGCACAAAGCCACCCAGAGCGCCAAACATCCAGCTCATCTCATCGCGCAGCCACAGCCATACTAGATAGCCGCCACCAATCTCGCACAGACCCGCTATGACAAAGAAAAGCAGTGTTACAGCAATTTTCTTTACCTTCGTTCTCTCTATTGCCATGTTATGATAAACGTATATGCTCTATAGCTTTGCCTTTAGTGTAGCTGCCTTTGGCAACCCTTGTCTGTATGCAGAGGCATATATACAGGACCCCGGCTAGCTAACAAGTAAGTCTTCTGCTTTGGTCACTTATGTAACTATAGGATAGACTTGATGATCAAGCGTGGGCTACTCAATAAACAGGAAGTATGAATCTTCTTCTTCAGACTGGCTATCACTTGTTCATTGGGGGTATCTGAGAGAAATTAAAAAATCGATGATAGCAGTTTGTACTGCTTGTTTCTTATCACTTAACTATTAACTCATACCTGCAAGAACAGTGTTGTTTGTTGGAAAAGCGATTGTGTCAATATCCTGTGGACATCCGAAACTACCCGACCAGCCAGGACTATTGAACTTGGTTGTATTCGCTTCATCATCAGCATCAGATGCTGTGCAGAATACGGTACTGTTTATTGTTACATTTGCAACTCCAAAGTAAGAGATGTTTCCATAGATCCTATATCCATATATGCCCTCTGCCACCACCTGTCTAGCCAGATAACGTCCAGTCTCTCCAAATACCGCTCCCACATCAAATCCTTCCTGGGTTTCGTCAGCATCGTCTACAGACCTTGCATTGTCAAATGACTGTAAATCTGTAAAGTAATACTTGTCTGCCTTGAGCTGCGCGTCGCTAATTGGGAGCCCTGTAGCATTATCGCTTAGAGTTACTTCAAGTCCATGTATACCATCGTGTATGCCAGGTTTTGCTCCATATGCGGGCTCATTTGAATGACCAACAACTACAACTATACTCCTACCTGTTTGATTGTCGACATTTATTGGTAGCGTGGTTTCTGTGTGTGCAAAAACTGCTTGGATTGTAGTTGGCGATGACAATACGAGGGCAAGGGGAGCAACTATTACTGACAGTGATGCTATGTATCTTCTTCTTTTTCTTATTTCCATCCAATAGTTACTCTTCCTGTTCATCTGCCTATTCGCCTTCCTCCTGCTGCTCGTGGTGGGCTCCCAGTCCATCGTTGTCCGAATTATCATCACTTAGATCAAACACAGGATTGCCTTGAGTTAAGTTACCAGGAAGCCGCATCTCTGTATATGGTGAATCGCCTATGTTGCCAAGCACTCTCTGTATATTGATATCTACAACATCTCCGGGATTGAAGGTTAAATCTCCAGACGACAAATTGATTAAGGCAATATCAGTAACCTTTGGTGCGCCTCCGTTTAGCGGGTCTGGAATATGTGCATGAAATACACAGCTTTCTGCTGTTGATGCATGATCGATATAGTACAATTGTATTTTGTCTACAAAGGTGCTATCTCTACTTTCGTCAATATGTCCGGCAATTACTGTTGCTTGCGGAACATGGGTTTCAGGATCGCATGGAGACCTCAACAAAAAGTGTCCAGAAACAAAGTTTGGACTTGCATCATAGACAGGTAGAACACCAGTCGGTGGAAGAGTCAACTCATCCAGTCTGATGTGAGTGTTGTCTGGTATGGTATTTCCCTGCACGCCAGCTTCGAAGCTATGGCTTGCAAAAGCTGCTGAACCTCCATAGATCGCAAACGACGTGCCAGTGGATATTATCGCAGCGCCAATTGCTAACAACCTTAGATATTTTGTACCAGCGATTATCATGTTTAGGAGAAGAGAAGATTTGATAAAAACCGATTGGTACATTCGGCGAATGCTCCACATGGCACGATATAGCTACAGCCGATATTACTTTGAAGTTGATGATCCTCTTCTTTTCGTTCTCTTATTAAAGTCTAAAAATAAAATAACCATTCCAACTGGCAGGCTATAAGCACTAAGATGATTGTTATAAGATGAAAATCAGTCCATGAGTTCTTTTATGTATGTTCAAATCTTCTTCAGATGATGCAATATATCCACACATTTCACAATTTACTATCATCTCATCTAGCCTCTTTAGAATGCCTACAACAAACACATCATCGAATTCTGTTATCGAATAAAAATCTGCAAGCTCAGGATCGGTTCTTATAAACTCATGCAGCTGCTCCCTGATGTAATCCCTAGAAACTCCAAGTTTTTCTAAGACTATTTCAATTTGATCTTCCGAAAGCGAAATGTAAGTAGTATCTTTAGATGATATGATCCTATCCATCAGATAGCCATAGATTTTCCTAGCAAGCTCATTATCCCCCGCGCAGTTAATGATTATTGATGTCATAAGCAAGAGAATCTGTTGTCAGCGACTATTTCTGATACTAAGGCATATGCGTGCCGCATTACTACGCCACATAAGCAAATGCATCTCTCATTTATTTTTTTATTATCATTGACGGTAGAATTTGCTGCAAAGATGTAAGACAAAATTGACCTCGGTTTAGGATAACACAGAGTGTTTGCTTGAACTGGTTCTCATTATTGGCAAAATAATATAGTTATCTAATGAATAAACTGAAAGTAGTTCTTCTTTGTCACTTTGTGAAGCTTGCCGGTAATCGGTATCGGGTGGCCACAGTTCTTGCAACAGTTGTTAGCGTCAAGGTTCCATGCGTCGATGCTGAATCCGTAGCGCCCTATGACCACACCTTTGCATTCTGGGCAGTATGTATCTTCTAATGGGTGACCTGGAACATTTCCAAGGTATGCGTAAGTCAAGCCCTCCTGCTTTGCAACTTCATAGTGTTTTTCAAGTGTTTCAACAGGTGTGTTGTCAAAATCCATCATTTTGTAGTCAGGGTGAAACCGCAGAAAATGTATCGGAGTATCAGGGCCAAGCTCATCATGCACAAATCTGCAAAGATTTCTTGCTGCTCCTAAGTCATCGCCTACCTGAGGCACTATAAGATCTGTAATCTCGACATGGATCTTTGTCTTATCTCGGATTTCTTTGAGTGTCTGGAAGATCGGATCAGCGCTCGGTATCCCAATGTAGCGTCGGACAAACTCTTGCTTGCCACTTCCCTTAAAGTCTACTGTGATGCAATCAAGGAATTGGCTCATCATACCGACGGATTCAGGAGTATCATAGCCATTTGAGACAAAGATATTGAATATTCCTCGCTTGTGAGCTTCTATACCGCAG
Organism: Nitrososphaera sp.; assembly: GCA_036732945.1. Taxonomy (GTDB): domain Archaea; phylum Thermoproteota; class Nitrososphaeria; order Nitrososphaerales; family Nitrososphaeraceae; genus Nitrososphaera. The sequence continues at coordinate 5,052 of DAINBL010000062.1, forward strand.
TCCTTTGCAAACTCTATGAAAATTGAAGGCTCATTGTAGGTGTAGGCAATGCCATGAGCGCCATAGTAGGCAGCATTTTCTACGACCTGCTCAGGCGTTGTTTCGGTACCTTCCACCTTGCGCCTCTGGGAAATATCGTAATTCTGGCAATATTGACAAAGCCAGTTACAACCTGTGGTAGAAATTGAATATATGTCAGTGCCAGGTCTGTAGTGGGTGACGGGCTTTTTCTCTATTGGGTCTATCTGGCCGGCGATCACTCTGCCATAGACAAATAATCGCAACTTGTCATTTACAACACCGCGGATGCCACAGAGGCCGATCTTACCTTCGGGTATCTCGCACAGCCTTGCACATGCCGTGCACTTGACCCTGCCGTTTGGCAATTTTGTGTATAGCTCGGCATCTTTGCCAGGTAGAGTTGTCTGCACTATGAGGATATTAGCGCGTTTTAATCTTATAAACCATCGTTAAATGCCGCCGTCACTACCAACACATATATCTCGTGCTATCACTGAGCCGAGACCCGAACCAATTCTACGTCATTTGACCTGCTCTTAATTTCATTGGGCTGTGTGTATACATGCTTCCCCCAAGACACCCGAATATCGGTATAGAGCTTATGAGTACCCGAATTGAGATCGCTTCCCCTCAGTTCAATAACCTTATTGACATCAAACAATAGAGATTTTGCCTCGTCTTCAGTTAATGGGTAGAACGTCGTGTCATCCTTTACTATTGAAACCCATATCCTGTAGGGTATCTTGGGGTTGCGTGTCCAGAACAGAGCGACCTTCCTTACAAGCTTGATCGGCTCGATTCTTCTTCGGCCGGATTTAAGATCAATTTCAATCTTCATAAGAAAGCCCGTGTCATGCTTGTTGTAAGCTCGTTCCCAGTTTTTCTGCGAAAAGGCGTCCCTTATGGATCCTTGTATTTTGAAGCTTAGACTAAGTGTAAGTGGCTGGTCAGGCCTCACGCTTTGCTGTGACTTTGCAAGGATAACACTATCAATAAAACTGTCTGCCATTTGGCAGAAAAGTATCATTTATATCTTCAATAAGTAGTTGTTGTTGTCTGTATAACGCACATGTTTGTGGAGATTACGGATTTCAAGGATAATGAAATTGAGCTAAAAATACGTGAAGAAGATATCTCTATTTTGTATGTCATTCAACATGAATTGCTAAAAGAAAAGAGCATCGACTTTGCCGGCGTTATCCAAAAGCACCCGCTCACACAGGACTACCAGCTGAGAATGGCGACAAAGAGAAAAGATCCAATGGAGGTCATACAGGCTGCGTCCACTTCTGCGCAGGAATACTCCAAGGAGCTTCTCAGCATAATTAAATCTGCCGTCAAAAAGTAGAGAGAGGTTCGCATCATTTGCGTTTTTGCCCAAAATGCGAGACACGCTTGAGGCCTGTTTCGGGAGAAGAGGAGGAAATGGCTTGCCCAAAGTGTGGCTTTAAGACTAAAAAGATCGAAGTAGACGCCAGGAAAGAATCGAACATCAAGGCCACTCAAGACGTCTCTCTCAAGGTCATGGAAGGAGACAGCGTGGAGGCTCTTCCAACTACCAGTATTGACTGCCCACAATGCAAGAATGAAACTGCATTTTGGTGGATGCTCCAGACAAGGTCTGCTGACGAAGCGACCACCCAATTCTATCGATGCACAAAGTGCAACCACACCTGGCGCAACTACGCCTAGCCGACAACAGCGCTCTCCCCATCTACTATTTAGTACGATAATATTCTTGTTTCATGTAGATCAGGCTTTCTTGCAAAGCTAGTCGAAATAGTGTCATTCATCTATATTATCTCAAATGATACCTTTATCTTGATAATTTGGTTGAACACTCCGTACACAATATCTGAAGTAATTGGAATCCTGACAGCACCTTTGGATAAAGAATTGCTTGCAAGCAATATCGTTAAGGGATCATAAGTCACAAAATCGTCGATCGATATTTCTCCCTCTTAGGAGGTCAAGAAATAAAATAATTTGTCGATCCGTTCTGAAAAATTCTTTACAGTCAGTGGATCTTCGGTATGGCCAAAGTAAACGCTCAGTGGTGAAATGCAAAGTATATGCTATGGCAGGGAGGATATCTCTCTATATTACACAAATTGAATTGGTTTAGATAATATGTTTAAGGCGTCTCACCTGCAATCAGATGTTTTAGCGTAAGATATTCTTTTTCTTTTTCCATGCTAGTCAAGCCACGTGGCTGCAATGCAGTAATAGCCACGGTTAGAAATGCAGCAGTGGAGAACTGTCAGATGGTAGTAGTAGAATATGCCCGCCTCCTCAAGAAAATTGAGTGCACATGTGTGTGTTTTTTGTATAAAAGGACGATCAATTGAACCGGTGAGTATAACAGAGTAATGTTTAAAATCTGAAAAGCGCTGCCAAATAGATGAATTTGGTTTTTGTAGCTAGAAGCAAGTCACCAGACG
>DAINBL010000063.1:0-7418 GCA_036732945.1 Nitrososphaera sp.
AAACACAAGCTAAATCATTATAAGACTATCTCGACCATAATTGTCGTATGTTTACGAAAAAGCAGCCCTGGCAAAAGAGGGATACCGGCCTTACTGCGAGGATGATTGTCAGCTTTGCCATTCTCACTATACTTTACATTATATTTCTTAGCGTGCTTGCCTACGTCGGAGTTAGCGCCATTGCAATAGCTGTCATCGCAGGCATCATGATATTGGCACAGTGGTACTTCTCGGACAAGATTGTGCTATGGAGCACTGGCGCAAAAATAGTAAGCAGGGAGCAATTTCCAGAACTTCACGATCTAATAGAGCGTATAGTTGCGAGGAATAACCTTTCAAAACCCCGGGTAGCAGTTATTAACACGAGAATTCCAAACGCATTCGCCACCGGCAAGACACCTAAAAGCTCCATCGTCGCAGTGACTACTGGTTTGATGGACCAGCTCGACGCTGAGGAGCTAGAAGGTGTCATAGCGCATGAGCTTGCGCACATAAAGAACCGTGACGTGCTCGTCCTCACTCTTGCAAGCCTTTTTTCAATGATGGCATGGTATCTGATGAGGTTTGGCATGTTTGGCGGAATGTATGGTGGTCAGGGCAGGAGAGGCAATGAAGGCAGCGGAGCAATGCTCCTTATATTGCTAGTCGCAATCGTCACTTGGATTGTGAGCTTTTTGATAATCCGAGCAATATCTCGGTACCGGGAGTATGTTGCCGACAGAGATGGCGCTCTTATCACGGGCAAGCCAAGCAAGCTGGCAAGCGCACTCCTTAAAATAAGTGGCACGATGAAGCGCATTCCAACACGCGATCTGAGAGAAGTGGAAGGCATGAATGCATTCTTTATTATACCTGCAATTTCCGGAGATGCCTTAACAAGCTTGTTCTCAACTCATCCGCCTGTTGATCAGCGGGTAAAAAAGCTCATGGAAATGGAGGCTGCCATGAGCTGAGCTTTTTTAAAAGGATTCGTGACAACATAGACCGCCGAAATCGTCTGCCAAAGGCCGACTCTGAAATATTGTTCTCTCTTTCTTCAGCATATGTCACGCTTGAGGTCAAGCTGGGGCTAAAGGTTACCGGCAGGTGCGCGCTGACCTTCAAGACAGTAAGCGGTACATTCTTTTACCAAATGGAACAGGATATTCGGCAATTCCTTGGCAACCTGCAGCCAGAGTTTGATCTAATTTGGCGCACAAGCACGGATTCGTACGGATACATGTGGATAGTTTTTGAAGGCAAAAGGATTGAAGACCTACTGGCTGGTCTGACCACGGTCGGCGATATCGTCGAAGAAAAGGGATTTTCCGATCAGCTGCTGGCTGCGGTCTTTGAGTTTTCAAGCGAGCGGGAAGAAGGTAGAAGAACCCTTCAATATCTGATCTACAATTATAAGCGTAACAACTTTTACCCATTTGTGCCAACCGGCCAAAAAACAATAGACGCTGAGCAGCAGATGAAGATAATGGCATCTATAGCCGAAGAAGTACCATTTGAAAGAGATATGACGCTCTGGTATCCGCTGTGGGATCTTCCCCTTAGATCTCTGGGATAACACCTTCTCCTCTGAACAGCTTCTTTGCTTCATCTAATGAAAGATCCGCGCTAGGCAGTATGATGTCAGACTTGATTATCTCGTGCGGGTCAAGAGGCTTGCCGTTCTCTACAACCATGTGGCTCAGCTCTGTCAACTTCTTCTTAAATTCTGTATCGTCCGATCTTTCGACGCTTACTATCCCGACTATCGTATTGTCAATATCGTTGAGCTTTTTCAGCGTCCTGCTGTCCACAGTAAATTGTCCGTGACCCATTATGCGGACGATTTTGTTGCTAGATGGCGCCGAACCCTTTATCCTAGTTTTAGCAATTGCTGTCTTCTTGCGGGTCTTGACTGCCGCCTTCCGTGTAGACACTAGCTTCTTAGAGTGAGATTTGCCTTTCACAGTCCGCCTTGACTTAAGCTTGCTTGCACCCGACCTGCTCTTGCTCTTCGCTTTCGGACTCATTATTGCACTTCTTGCTCCAATTGTTGTTTCTTTTTACGTTGTTTCTCTGACTTTAACTTTACTAATTCTTCATCTACTGAGTTTTGTACAGTAATTTTTTCTAATTCTTTTTCAATTTCATCCTTATTTGATGTATAATCCGTGAGGACACCTGAATTTATCATCTCATCTAGCGCCTGAGACTTGGCCCTCAAGCGCTCTGTCTTTTCCTCTGCCTTGTTCATTGCCATCCCCACATCTGTCATTTCCTCCGAGATGCCTGTGACGCTCTCCTTTATCTTGACTTGGGCTTCTGCAGCAGAGTACTGCGCTTTTATTATTTCCTTTCTAGACTTGAACTCCTCAACTTTGATTGACATGCGCTTTTCTGCTTCTTGCATCTTTTGTTCTTCTTCCTTCATCTCAGCTATCTGTTTGTCAAGGCTCTGCATTTGGATCAGGTTGGCATTCTTTCTCTCAAGTGCAAGCCGCGCAAGGTCCTCCCTATCTGCCTCAAGCGCTCTTGCTGCCTGCTCATCAAGTACTCGTATGTTCTCCCATAGTCTGGATTTTTGCATTTCAAGCCTTTTGCGGGAAGTGATAATCTCAGCAAGGCTTCTTCTCAGCTTGTTTAGCATTTCTACCTGTCTTACATAGGAATAATCAAGAGCTTCTTGCGGCTTTTCAAACCTGTCAAGTAGCGTGTTTGTTTTTTGCGAAATTACAGTCGAAATGCGGTTCATCAAACCCAATTTTGATTCACTCTCGATAATGATCAGACAAAGCTGAATATTAAGGTATGATGATGATTATGCTGTCGATGCTGATGACTATGTTGCTCCTACCTGTTAAACCGGCGCCATTCGTGTTCATCAGGCGGACCGTAGTCTTCTTTTTTCTTAAAGTATCCCCAGTAAATCAGAAAGCCACCAGCTGCAATCATTGCAATTGCAAACTTTTCATTTGTGATCTGGCCGTTGCTAAAATTATCAAGAAATCGTTGCGTTCCATCTTCTATCAAGCCTGCAGAGTGCTCAATATTGAACAATACAAGATTGCGGATCAAGATAATAGCGGCAGTGACTATGAAAAGTACACCCATTGCTGACATCCAGTTTCTGCCCCGCCTGCTGCCTATTTCTTCTTTCCATCTCATATTGACATGATTACCAAGATGTCATTGCTCATAATGTTTGCGTTCAGACTAGCTTTACTCCAGGGCTCTTCATCTTGTTTCGCTTGGCAGCATTCAGACACATAGGCGTTAGGATCTCTGCCTGGTAGGTTAATACAAGCGGCCCAAGGTACACTGGTCTTAGACCAGCTATCTCATCTACAAGTTCTCTTAGCTTGGCTATTGCGTTCTGGTCGTCGCCGCAAATAAAGGTGTCAGCATCAAGGCTCAGATTTACATTTTTTAGCTTTGATTCAGATATTGTGTGAAAAGCAGAGACTACCCTTGAGCGCGGTGGCAGCCTGTCCGCAACCATTTCTGCAGCTGGCTCTTTTCCTTGCTCCATTGGGATATATACAAATCCTGCATCTGTTCTCGTCATAGGCACGATCGGCGAGACAACAATACAATCATCCCTGAGCTTGCCTGTAAGGTTGCCGCATGTATCATCAATGGATTCATATGGTATAGAAAGTATAAGAACATCAATATCCTTTGCTAACGAAATGTTGTCATTACCATTTATGCTGCCAGCGATATCGCCGTAGGTTTGTTTGGCGGCCTTGGCGTAATTTTCTGCAGCTTCTCTGGCCTTTTGAGCGTCCCTTGAGCCAACTATTACGTCATGTTTTTTGCACCACCTGAGTGCGAAGCCTTCGCCCATCCCCCCGGTGCCGCCAGCTATTCCTATCTTCATAGAGTCGTCATTGTGTAATCTAGATATTAATGTGCATCGGCTTTTGGTATGGGCGAGAAATGCATTGAAAAGATCTGTTCTTGTAGCTGTGCCCTTAGTCTATTACAATTGTTGTGGCTGGGCTGGACCAATTTTTTCCCTAATTTTTAATTTTAATTTTTGTGGATAAGTTTTGACGGGTCTCCCGATAGAGGGCTCTGCTTTCATCCATGGTGAAAGCAAACAATCTTGTTTCTGTGTTTTGTTGCATAGATCGTGATGCACACCAGGATATATTAGAGCAAAAGCGTGAACTCTAAAAATCCTATTATTTGATTATTATTACCATTTTCTTGATTGCTTAAATGGGACATATGTGGTTGTCAGACAAGTTAATGAATATTAAAACACTAGCCATAACGATTTCCTTGGTAGTAATAGTTTTTGTTGGCGGAGGTAATACGATTATGACGCCCCTATAAATGCGCAACAGAATTTAACATCATCTTCACAATCACAAAACACTACCAGCTATGCAGCTGCAGAAGAAAAAACTTACATTTTGGTATTTGGACAAAGAACAATAGGAAACATAGACAATTCCACTAAAATTGTATCTTCTATTGTAGGGAATAATTCTGCTAAAATACAAGAAGAGTTTTTGGAAGAGATTAGTTTGGCACCTTCCCAACAGTTAGAAGAACAAATAAACACACGATAGTTAACGATGGAATAAATGGATCATCTTGTAATGGTATTTCTTTAACAACTCAGCAAGGGGTAAGCGTTTCAGTTGACTGTATTTTCACAGGAGATAGAGTAATTTGGTATGTTTATCCAACTCCATGATATCAGATCAGTATACCATCGTTGCCTCTATAGCTGCAAGATCCCAGAATAGAAAACCTCTAAAGACGGTAAAATTCACGCTCAAAGTAATGCCTCTAGTAATTTTCATGCGGCACGGTCAGGCAGAGAGCAATGTCGGCAGGATTCTCGCCGGAAGGCATATGGAATCGCATCTGACAGAGCATGGCAGGCAACAAGTAGTGGATAGCGCAAAGCAACTGATGAAAAATATTGCTATCGAAAAGGTCTATGTGTCACCTGTAATTAGAACTGTGGAAACAGCTGAGATTGTCTGTCAAATACTTGGTACTGACTATGTGATTGATGAGCGACTCTATGAAACAGAGATGGGCCAGCTTGTTGGGATGAACTACGAGGAGGTGACAACGAAGTACGGTGATGTTCTTACGAGGTTCTATTCAGATTATGACCCCGTCCTTGAAAGATTTGGGGTCGAAACATTTGACAGAGTCAAACACCGCATCAAGGACCTGCTTGACGACCTATTGCAAAAGCATGAAGACAGCAATGTCTTGATAGTCACTCACCTTGACCCAATCAAGGCAGCGCTTGCCACTTTACTTGATCTGAGCCCTCCGTCTCTTCACAGATGGAACATACGCAACGCCTCGCTTACGATACTAAAGCATGAAAGCAAGATCTACTCTATTTCTGGAGTCAATGTTATGGTGATGTACCGCTATCCGACCGAGTGATGAGAGGATTTGCAAAACCTTAAATAACATTGGAAAACTGAGTTTTAACAGAAAGAAGAAGGGTGGGAGAAAAAATGGTCTCATATTCAGCGGTGGTTTTAACCTTGGTTCTTATAGCGGCACTAACGCTTCTTTTCATCAATTCTGCTGCCTTTGCACAGGAAACTACAGAGCGCTATTTGAGTGCAAGAGTTGAGATTTGGGCTCTGTTCTACAGGCTCATGGTCGTAGCATTTGTTATCGGGGCAGTCGTCATGGGAACTATGACCTATGTTGTATGGAGGTTTAGAGAGAGTCACCCAAAGAATAGAGGAGACATCACACCGGCGGCCGGAGGCGGGCACCACTAATGGGACACGGCACATTAGAATGGGTATATGTCGGTGTTGTAGTCGCTGTACTAATTTATATTGGAGCCGATGCGTGGAACGTTGAAAGATTTCTAGACCATGCACCAGAAGATGCTCAAGTCGTAAAGGTCACAGGCCAGCAGTGGTTCTGGACATTCGAGCACGAGGATGGAAAGCGGGAGCTAGGAGAACTGCACCTAGTCAAGGGTGTTCCCTATAGGTTTGAAGTAACTTCTCTAGATGTGAACCATTCTTTTAATCCTGTAGACTTTGCAATGATGATAGATGCCATCCCAGGCAGGATAAACTCTATCTGGTTTGTCCCAGATCAAGCCGGCGAATTTCTGATACAATGCAGAGAATATTGCGGATTTTCGCACTACCAGATGAGGGCCAAACTATTTGTGGAAGAGCCAGGAGGCGGCGCAGGACAGGGAGCGCAAGTGACAAATGCTTCTGCTACTACTAATAACCTGGTACCCCCGTTAGGCGCCGCGGCAGTTGCAAGCTGAATTCTCTTTTTGTAGGTTATTTACAATATTTTCGTTAACAAAAAAATGAGAAGCAAGGTCTCCTACTACCGGTGTGCTAAAAACAAAATGCTTTTATTGATAATGTCTTCAATGTATGACCAATATAGAGAGGGGATTGATGCGAGTTGGTCCTAGAAGTTAGAAAGCCACGCCCGCTGTGGGAGATCCTATTTTCGACACATCATACGGATATCGGCTTGCTGTACATTATCTTTTCCTTAACTCTCTTTTTCCTGGGCGGACTGCTTGCTATTTCGATCAGGACAGAACTTTTCCTACCCGGTGCCCAGCTATTCCAAGATTCTAATACATTCCACAGAGTTTTCACTGTTCATGGCACGACAATGCTATTCCTTTGGGTGATACCGTTTGCTGCTGGCATAGGCAATTACCTGATACCAATTATGGTAAGATACAAAGACATGGCCTGGCCAAAGCTGAACGCAGTTGCATTCTGGATGATACCTGTTGGAGCCGCTTTGGTATGGCTTGGCTTTGCAGACACGGGCTGGACTGCCTATCCTCCTTACTCTATTATACGGGCACCCGGACCTGCTGCTGAAATGTGGATCTTTGGGCTAAAGATTTTGGGAATTTCATCAATTCTAGGCGCCATCAATTTCGTTGTTACCATCTTGAGGATGAAGCATCCTGATCTCCCAATGATGAAGCTGCCTCTCTTCACATGGGCGATCCTTTCTACATCTCTCATAATCCTTATGTCTTTGCCAACCTTTACTGCTGCTCTCATCATGTTGTATACAGACAGACTTGGAGTTTCAGGTTTCTTTAATCCTGCAATGGGAGGAGACCCGCTTTCATATCAGCATCTCTTTTGGTTTACATTCCATCCTGAGGTCTATGTATTCGTGATACCTGCAATCGGTATGATATATGAGATAATTCCCAAGTTCTCACGAAAACCTATATTCAGTTATACTTCAGGGATAACGGCTTTCATATTGCTGACAATAGTCTCTTTTGCCTCTTGGGCTCACCATATGTTCGCCACAGGTATGAGCTTTTCAGAAAAAACAGTATTCATGATAGGCACATTGGCAGCTGTTCCAGCTTCAGCTATGCACATTTTCAACTGGATAGCGACAATGTGGGGAGGTAGAATCCGATTCAGAGC
>DAINBL010000064.1:0-7135 GCA_036732945.1 Nitrososphaera sp.
TTACAGCAGTGTGTTAATATTTTAATTTGTTGTTTTTCTGGATTAAATTTCAGCAAACACGCCATATAATATAGATAAACATATGCCGACTTTCCAATAAACTCAACGTATTTTTTCTGCATAATTATCGTAACGTTTAACCAATTTTGTACCTTAAGTTATAAATTTTATATTGAAGATAAGGATCTTTGAATCTTTTTATTGATGAATATCCGACCTTAGGCAGTGGCAACTAGGGGCAAGATAATCGTAATAGAAGGTACCGACAAGGCTGGTAAGAGTAGCCAATCTCGCATGCTTGCAGAGGCCCTGAAGGTTTCAGGCAAGGTTTGTGTCATTTTGGACTTCCCTGACTACACTACACCAATTGGGATGGAAATAAAGGCATTCCTTGAGGGTAAGCGTGATTACCTCTCGGAGGTCAAGCACCTGCTGTTCTCTGCAAACAGGTGGGAGAAAAAGAAAGAGATCGAGAGCATGCTCGAAAACGGTACAATTATAGTCATGAATCGTTACTGGCAGTCAAACCTTGTCTACGGAGCGGCAAACGGCATGGACGTCAATTGGCTTCTTCGACTTGACAAGGGCCTGCCAAAAGAAGATATTACGCTTGTGATTTTGGTCAACCCCCGCATATCTGCCAAGCGCGCAGAGATGCAGGACGCGTTCGAGTCCGATACTCAATTGGCGGCAAGTGCCTATAAGAACTACCTAAAGTTTGCAAAGCAATACAGATGGAAGGTCATCGATGGCTCGAAAAGCAAAGAGCAGGTTCACCAAGAAATAATGAAGATAGTAAGGAAAGAGCTTAAAGTTTAAGTCCTGTTATCTTGTGATACAAACAAGCAATCAATATGGACTTCGCAGGCGAGATAACAGACCCTGTCCATAAGTATATTAGATTCTCGCAGGTTGAAAAACAACTGATCGACAGCCCTGCTTTTCAGCGCTTGCGAAGGATAAGACAGCTGGCCGGCGCACATCTAGTGTACCCGAGCGCACAGCACTCGCGCTTTGAGCACTCACTTGGCGCAATGCATATCGCCGGCCTTGCTGGTGAAACGTTACTTGGCAAAAGATACATCGATCACACAGAAGTGGTACAGGATCTCAGGCTTGCTGCGCTGTTACACGATATTGGGCATGGGCCTTTTTCACACCTGTTCGAAGAGGTGCTTGAGTATCGTTGTAATACTAGCCACGAGGAGCTTGGAAAAAAGATTATTATGCAAAGCGAGATAGCTGACATTCTGGGAAGCTACGGCTATAGCCCGCATCATATATGCCGGCTTTCATTTGGCCAATCAAAGGTAAATTTTATGAATGAGATTATTTCTGGTGGATTGTCTGCAGACATCATGGACTATTTGCCACGCGATGGGCTTTTCACTGGAGCAGAGTATGCTAAGCTTGATTATCACAGACTTGTGAGTTCTCTTGAAGTTTCAAAGAACCGGCTTGCGATAAATAGGTCTGCCCTCAACTCCCTTGAGTCGATGCTGATCTCACGTTATGAAATGTTCAAGGCGGTCTATTTCCATAAGACGGTAAGAGCTGCTGAAGTAATGCTCCTACGCTCAATGATTTCGGCAGACGAAGCGCTTGGACTGACAAATACTTCCCTCCGCAACTATCTTGCCCTAACGGATGAGGCCACGCTCGAGCGGCTCTATGCGCTCTCGGGCAGATATGCATTTTCGGGCAAGATGGCGCGAGATTATCGCGACAGGAGGCTGCTTAAGTGCGTTTACGAAAAATTCTTGCATAAGCGTGATAGGCAAAGGATGGACAGAAAAGCACTGGAGGCTCTTGCTCCCCATATTGCAGATGTGGCAGATGTCGATAGCAACTATGTCTTTGTGGACGTCTCCCGCGCCCCATCGATGCCACTGACTCCAAGCAAGGAAGAGATGTATTCAGTATTGATTGTCGATAAGGATCGAGTGTATGAGATGCCGGTGTCTGAGATTCCACTTGTAGAATCGATCTCGGGATTCTTCGACATGCTGCGCGTATATACTACTGCAGAGAACCGAGAGAAAGTGGAGCGAGCTATTAAAAAGGTATTGGGTGATCAAGGGATACTGAATATGGGGGCGGGTAAGATTCACGCGGGCTAGGCAGCGGATTGTGATCAAATTATCTGGAAAAGTGTTTGGCTATGAAACAGCATATGATCTGAAGAAGTATGCTAGGATGCTGAGCAAAATAAGCGAGAAAGTGCAGCCAGTGGTGGTAGCTGGCGGGGGCAAGGTTGCGCGCCACTATATCTCTACCGCAAGAAGCTTTGGCTCGGATGAAGCATCTTTGGACATGCTAGGTATCGAGGTTTCAAGACTGAATGCAAGGCTCATGATTCTTGCGCTTGGTGATCAGGCTTATCCTGCAGTCCCAGAAGACTTGGAGCAGGTGAGCAAGGCTGTGACAGCCGGTAGAATAGTTGTGACGGGCGGCCTACATCCTGGGCAGAGCACAAATGCAACAGCTGCACTTATTGCTGAAAAGGTCAAAGCGTCCAAGTTCCTCAATGCAACAGATGTCAACGGCATTTACGATTCCGATCCCAACAAGAACAAGGGCGCCAAGCTGTTCGACGAAATCACCGTCAAAAAGTGCATAGATCTATTGGGATCTGAAGATTCAGCGGCAGGTAGCTACGACTTGATGGACATTGTGGCGCTTAAGGTGATAGAGCGAAGCAAGATCCCTACAGTAGTGCTCAAGTCAGATCCCATCGTAATCCAGAATGCAGTTTCCCGTAGCACTGTAGGGACACGCATTGTAGTATAACAATGTCAAATCCTGTATTCTGCTTTGATAAACTACTATTAGTCGTAAGGAGCCAGAAGAAGAATAATAATAGCAGTAATTATATTGCTTCAATTTGCATTGTCCGATTTTTTAATATAGATCAGGTGTTTTGAGCTACCTCTGAAGCGTGTCTTAATGAGGAAAGATGATCTTTACAGTATTGCAATTGGAATAGACTATTTTCTAATCCTCATGATCCTTCAGCAACCCGATTGACCCACCACAATACGCGCATATCTGTCATTTCACTTGCAATAATTTTTGGACAATGCCACCAGCAGCTAATAACTATTTGTGCTACTTTCTACCTTTTTCTCGGCTGTTCAAATTAGCATATTATAGCCCCTATGACACTGTCTTGATCTTGCCATTGAACTCTTGCATACCGTCTGCAAGCATCCTTTTGAAAACTTCTTCTCCTTGTTCCATTCGCATGGGCTTTGACTGAGCCTTTGCATAGCCATCTTTATCGCAAATAAAAAGCATAACCTCATTACCACTCGTCATCTTACCAACCAGCTCTTCTTCACCCACAGGCTCAAACCCTGCCATGCCCTGCTTGATGGTGTATGTCAGCATGGCAAAGCCTGTGTAGTCGAACAGTCTCATCTGGGCTTTCTGAGCCCTCTCGCGTCCAATATTCGCCGCTTTGTGGTATTGCAACCGGCCGCAATTTTTGTAATGACTAGTATAAGCATTTGGATTATCGACAGCTTTAAAGCGTGGGCGAACGCGAAAAAGGCAATTGTGAATAGAAAGGCTATTTATGCAGTAGCTGGCGGCATTGCCGCAGCTGCTATAGCTATATTTTTTATTATGGGAATGGAAAACTTCAGGCCTCCTGGCAATAGCGAGGCCCCAGGCACGACTCAGACCCCTGTAGCCGACCTCCAACTGGGACTCAAGGACGTCATAATTGAGAAAACGAATGAAGACAACGCAAATGTACAGGTAGTCTTTGACATACGCAACCCTAACACTAGCACTGCTATCCTTGAAACGATCCACTATACACTTTATGTGGGCCAGTATCGGATGACAAGCGGGGACATTGGAGCAACTCCTGAGGGTTTTGTTTCTGGCCAAGAGAACATCTTTCCGATAGTTGGCAGCAGCACTGTCACCCTCAAAGACACAAAGGTTGCAGTGCGCAATAACCTTACTGCCAGCAGCTGGGACAGCATGGTAGATGGTACTGGCCAGTACCGCATTGAGGGGATCTATTCTTACAGGCTGACCGGCTCAAACTTCCAAACAAGCTACTATGAAAAAGGGTTTACATTGACATTCCCCTGACATTTTATGATATTATCATAGCAAGTCATGATACAATCCATAAAGGTATTAAGTTTCAGGCAGGCCCTCGGTAATATGGCTGAAGAAACATTCATGTATGCTGTGACGGCGGGAATATTTGTATTCCTAGTTGCTGTGCTGTTTGGCTCAAGGGCAAGAAGGTATAGTCAAGGATACACGCCGTCTGAAGGTCATAGCGAGCACGGCTGACGGCATCTTTCTATGTTTTCATAATTTATTATTATTTTTTCTTGGGTTTAAAAATTTCTTCTAGTATGAAGCCTGAACTTTCGTCCTTTACCTTCTTTCTTGCATAACACCTCTCAAAGTATTTGCAACTTGTGCACAAGTTGGATGGCTCAACTATTGGAACTCTGTTTTCTTTTAGCAATGTGCTGAGCACTCTTGCCCTCCTGATGAGTTCTTCAAACATTCTGTTGTTCTTAGTCACAGAGAACTCTACCATCTTGCCCTCTTCTGTCATGTAGATCAAAAAACCCTCCTCTTTGTTGAATGCAAAGAGACATGCATTAAGGTACAGCATGTGCTGTGGATGCGGAACCTCTGGCAGAGTAGGCACAATTTCAAATCTTACGATAAACTCGTTGGCCATTATCATATCAACATTAACTTCGAGTGTAAGGGTATCGATCTTATATTCGCCACGTGAGTTGCTCAGTGAGTGGCGCACACCATTTCCCAGCAGGCTTGAGACCTTGGTCGCATTATCTGAAGGCAATGAGTCTTTGCGTTCATAGTATGCAAACCTTGTACAGCCTGATGCTTCTATTGCATGGATCCTATCAGAGTTTGTTTTGTCTATTTTGACGCTCAGGTTCTCGTATATGTCGTCAATGGCATTTTCTATCATTTCATGCAGGTTCTTGCCCCCGAGCATATGAATATCATGTAACACGCTGCCGTGCTATATATTATATTGAGCGCCTTTTTTGATTTACAGTTTTGTATCAGAAAGAGTATCTTGTGTTGAAAACAAAGGCGGAATGTATATCACTTCTTGCAAAAGATTGCTATTAGCAAAGGAGTAATATTAACAGCTATAGTTGAAATTGCCTCTATATTGTATGGTATCCTACTTTCGATTCCAACTTCTCCTTTATGTTACTGAAAAGAGCTCGTTAGTGCAGAACAAGTGAAGGCTTGAAAAGCTGATACAAAGCTGTCGAACCAATCCGCTTCATTGTCTTGATTGAAGGTTAGAGAGATGCAGCTTTCAGCTAAGTTGATTTTCATCTCTATCAATCAAATCTGTGACGGAATAGTCTAATCAAAGATGGTAAGAAGGTTTTGTCACAGCTGCTCCATGCACCGGTCCTATCTATAATTAACAATTCGCACACATTGGCAATGGGCGATATCTACAACTGTAGATGATCATAATAATAATACTGAACAGCAGTGCTAAGAATCTGAAGCGAATGCAAATAATCACAAAAAGTGAAAGGAAATTTGTTGCTTACTAGCAGGCAACAATGCTCGTGGTGACATCATCATTAAATATAGGAAATTTTACTGTCATCGTAACATGATTCGAGCCGCTAAAAGCCGCTCCTGATTGGATCATCTGGCTTGATTATTTCGCGCAAAAGCGTGGTCGCATATGATCCCTTGGGCAGCTTGAAAGATACCGTCAATGGGTCTCGTTCATACAAAAAATCCATGCACCAGAGTGGAGCCTGCCTAAAGCCTCCTTGGTGGCTGAGCTCCTGCATCTCCTTTATGTAAAAGTCCTTTGCAGCCACTTCCTCCTCATGCAGTATCGTTCTTGTAATATTTTCAAACCTACCCTTGCCGGGCTGAAAGGTATATCCTGCCATCCTTATTGCTGGAACCAACTTTGTCATTGAGTTGGGATCATATTTGATTATCCTACCAAATGTCGCCGGCCCCTCCATTTCAAAGCAAAGGTCTCCAGTTTTCGGCTGCAGTAGATCCTCACCTCCCATGATGGCTCTGCTGAGGCATATATTGAAGATATATGCTTGATATGCCTGGACGAATAGTCTCCGAATAGTGATTGGTATTGCACGCAGTGCTGCAATGGTACCCCTGCCAGCGACTAGCGCTGACAGCACCTGCCGTTCAATGTCCATGCCTCTTGGTAGCATCTTGAGCACTTGCTGATAGTTGCTTGGGTCGGCACACCTGCTTCTGATCTCCCTGCTGATCTGAGTATCAAATTCAGTAGTATGACAGAGCAGCAGCTCAACTGCCTGCATAAAGTTGCGCTTGACAATTTCCCTACCAACAAGATGGGTCACCAACCTTTCACTGCCAAATCTCTGGAGGCCATAAAAGTTGCCCACCATGCCAATTTGTGGAACAAAGCTGGAGAGATCTGAAGAGCGGAAATTATAGATCGTTATCTCAAACTTGTTGCCTGCAAGGAACTTCTTCCCAATCGGCTGCTTGGTGAAACCTTTAAGTCTGAGCCGTGTGTGTCTGCTTTTTAACTCTGCCGGCGGATTCTTTGTTACTCGCTCCATGCCGGCGTACTGCATTGTCGCAGCCTTGGAGTCCTTTATCCCCATTATCCTAAGTCTCATGTGCATCTCATGCTCGATTTCAAATAGGGCATGGTTTGAGTCAATGTCCTGCTTTTCAAGGACATAGAGCGGATAGCGGTGACTCTCATCGTACGACAGAGATATGTCGAGTGACTCATCTGCAAGCTCGAATACCCTAAACCCTTCGCTCCTCTGTTTTATCGACCCTCCTGTCCCGGCAAAGCTGGTACAGTAGCACTGTATACCTGCCAGTGAGTCGATCCGGGGGACAGAAAGCATTTGCGAGTTCTACTCCTTCTTCTCTACTTTCTTTTTTGCTACCTCGCGTGCTTCCTTGATGGCTTATTGTTGTTCTGCTGGTTTTTCTCTGATTCTAGACTCAATCGCTTTCTGGATTGGCTTTAGCTGTTCGACATTTTCAGGATGTTTTGTCTGTCTCCATACATCGACTGGCACCCCGTTCTTCCTTGCCACTCTTGGGCTAAGGCTTACCTCCTGTA
>DAINBL010000065.1:0-4084 GCA_036732945.1 Nitrososphaera sp.
ACAAGAAGATAATGAAATGGCACTAGCGGAAAGGTAAATGATCTTAAAGGATGTTTGATAGATCAGCATTAGTTATGACGACGATTCTGGCTGGAATGCAGGATTCGGTTCTCGTACTCAAGTCTTCGAAGGATGGTTGGAAGGTTGATGAGTCTTTAAGGGGACGTCATCCAGAAAGCATAGCATTTGATCCTCTTAATCCGAGCAGAGCTTACTGCGGAACATTCGGAGGAGGCTTATGGAAAACAAACGATGGTGGAAAAAATTGGGATAAGATTGGAACTGGTTTCATCTCCAATTCAAATGTGACATCAGTTTCAGTGAGCCCTCTAGAAAAGGGAAAAAATGGATTAAATGTACTGTATGTGGGAACTGAGCCGAGTGAATTTTACAGATCTGATGACGGAGGCGACTCTTTGGAAAGAATGATTAGCCTAAACAGCCTGAGCTCATCTAAGACATGGAGCTTTCCCCCAAGGCCCTGGACTCATCATATTCGTTGGATTGAACCGGATGTCAACAGTCCAGCCCACGTTTTTGTTGCAATAGAGGCAGGAGCACTAGTTCAAAGTCGCGACGGCGGCAGAACTTGGATAGACAGAGTTAAGCAAGGGCCATATGATACTCATACTCTAGCTACGCATCGGAAATCTCCTAGACGGTTATACTCTTCGGCAGGTGATGGATATTTTGAGAGCTTTGATCATGGAGAAACATGGAACAGGCCGACAGCGGGCCTTGGGCATCACTACCTTTATGGACTTGCTGTCGATTCTGAAAATCCTCAAACTGTAATCGTATCGGCCTCTTCAGGAGCTTGGCAAGCTCATTACGGAGGACTAGATACGGAGTCATTTATATACAGAAGATCCGAAGACGACAAAGAATGGAAAATGATTTCAAAGGGTCTTCCTGAGCCAAGTGGAACGATTATTCCAATCCTTGCAGCAAGTTCGAAGAACCCTGGAAAGTTCTTTGCTCTCACAAACCGCGGTGTATTTTGCTCTACTGATTCGGGTATCTTATGGAAAGCGCTTGATATTTTATGGCCAAAAGAGTATCTTTCACAACATCCTTGGTCAATAGCAATCGAAGAAGAAGAATAGTCCTCGTACATTCTTGTTGTCAGATACATTAAATTACATGGTGACAAAAGGAAGCCAATGACCAAAGCATGACTGAGGGCAGCAACACCCTGATAATCATTGAAAAGAGACTGTCTAATTTTTATATCATCATCCGCTGCTAGGTGAGTTGTTTACTTTGAACAAACAGCTCTACTCGAACATATGCCTTGAAAACACAGGAAAAAAGGAGGAAACGTACACCAGATTATATAAGACTCATAAAAAATATATTAGTATGGTTTGTATAGTAACTTTGTTGGCTTTGGCTACTGTTCGAGCAATTAGGACGGATAAAAAATAGCAAGAACACTTGACAACACTCATACGTTGCTCTCATATGTACGGGGCAGCCTAAAAAATGTAATAGTAGTCAACGCAGAAGATAAACAACATGGATTTATCTTTTCGCTTTTGAATCCTCCAGTCCCCCTTGGCGGGAATATTGTTTCCCTTGACATTTACGTGGACGACATGCCTGTTCAAAGGAATGAGATCTTTATCGCTACTTCTGATGAAGTGGTCAACGCAGCCATGCTTTCTGAAAATAGGCCAGTTGCATTCAAGCCGTATCAGAGTGCAAGGTTCTTAGTAATTAAAGATGCTGGTCTGGACGACAACGTCAAGCACAAGATAGTGTTAATGAGCAGGCTGGAAGGCTTTGAAGAAATAACTATTCCGTTTACGTTTACTGACTATATCTCTGGCTATCAGAAGGATAGAATCCATATTACTCCTGACTCGCTGGCTTACGCGGATCTTGCTGTTTCAAGCGGAGACACAATGTTCAAGAATTTCACTACTCCTCTTGTGCTATCAGGGAAAAAGGCCTACATTGTGTGTTCTGCAAATGGAGCGCTTTCTGCAAACTGGACCTGGATGGGTGTACGGTATGATAATGGCGGACTGTATGTTCCTCCCGCAAGGTCATTTGGAAGGATAATAGTCGAAGTGTCTATAGACGAGGGTGTCCGAAAGCGCCTTCCAAATTTTGCCTTGTCGTCTAGACATGAGCACGGTGTTCTTACGACGCACCACGATGTAGCGGGCCTGCACGTGGAAAGGAGGTTGTGCGTGCCTTTTGAAAATAGAGGGTTCATAATGGAAATAAAGATGAGCATGATGCCTCAGAAGGCCCGTGATCTAATGCCGATCAAAAGAAAGGTACCAAGAAAGGTCCGCCTTCACTTCTTAATAGACGGCAATATCACAAGCTATGGGCTTGCCGCCATCTCGCAGAGCAATATTTCCAAGTTCAAAAAGCGCGACAGCTGCCTGCAGATAAGCTCTGCCGGAGCAACCCAGAAAGACAAAGTGCAGTATATTGGAGTTATAGGCGTTATGCCAAAAAAATTAAAGCCAAGCAGGATCTTGACAGATTCGTTCAATAACGACCTTGAGCTTTCGTACGACATCGGGCTCGAAGAAGGCAAAACGATCAAACTTGCGCTTATTGGAGTCGGCAGCTTTTCAAGTGCCAACGATTGCATAAAAGAATTTCGGTTCATCAGGGATAACTGCAGTAAGCTTCTACAAGAGACTGAAAACTCTTTTAAGAGATACTCGTCGTCCACACTCACCATTAATTCTCCATTGAGAGAAAAACAGGAGCTTCAAATATCAAAGATATTAAGAGCATATGAAAAAGCCAAGACATGCCTGCTATATCTGAAAGCACAGTACGACGGTCTTGGAGAGGGGATATGCGCTGGCCTTCCGCGTTTTCCAAACTATTGGGCAAGGGACACTGGCTGGTCGTTGCGGGGCTACCTTGCAGTTGGCAGTTACCGCTTTACCCGCGCTGTCATTGATAATTTCCTCAAGCACCAGGCCAAAAAGACCACAAATAGCACAGTCGCCGGTGAGCTTCCAATGATAATAAGCGGCAAGGCTTTCTTGCACACTACCACCTTTGGCTCTGCCGACTCAACATTTCTGTTTCCTTGGGCGATAAGGGAGTACGTGCTGGCGACAGCCGATGTCGCATACCTACAAAAAAGGTGGGAATCAATCGAAGCACTCATTGATTGCGGGTTTCTCAAAGACACAGATGGAGACGGCTTGGTTGACCACGGCTTTACCGGGACGGCAGAAAAGCTTCCTATCCGTGATTCAACTTGGATGGATCATATAGATAGGAGAAAAAGCGCAAATGACGTTCAGGCTTTATTTTACGAAAACTTGAAGATTGGAAGCGAGCTAGCAAGCATAGTTGGTGACAGCTATAACCGCAAGAGATGGAAGCAAAAGGCAGAGCAGTTAGCGCTTAAAATTGATCATGAATATTGGAACGAAGATATGGGTTTTTACTATGACACAATAAGAAGGGACGGCTCCAAAGACCCAAGCATAAGACCAAACGCCTTGGTACTTTTACTCACAGGCGCTGCTGGAGATCCCCGCAAGAAAAGATCCGTGCTTGAAAGAATTGAGCAACAGGACATGACGACTAGCTGGGGTGTCCGAACACTCAGCAACCTAGACCCTAGATATCATCCTACTCTTTATCATGACGGGGCTGTTTGGCCTCTTGTCACAGGATGGGCCGCGCTAGCTGAAATCAAGTGTGGGAGGGGAGAGCAGGCGCTCTACTATGTCAATTGCATGGCTGAGCGTATCTTGGCGGAGAACGGCATGTTTGCAGAAACGTACAAAGGAGATAAACCGGACCCGTTCAATTCATGCATTTTGCAGGCGTGGTCTATTAGCATGTACATTCATGCCTTGCGCGAAATGATGCTTGGAATGAAAATAGACATGCTTGAAAACAAGGTCTCAATCAACCCTCAGTTAGACATGTCGATTTTGCCTGATTACGGGCACTTTGCCTTTGAACACGGCATAACCGGCAAAGGAAGATTCCAAGCTACAATTGACCCCTACAACAGGAAAATCCTTCTCACATTGAAGGGCTGGCAGGGGGCTCGGCCGGAATTTCTTACCAACCCATCTTATAACAT
>DAINBL010000065.1:4184-6827 GCA_036732945.1 Nitrososphaera sp.
ATATTTTACACTCAGGCAGTACGTGAAAAATCTGGCATTGACCTTTTAACAAACACCCATAGAATACTTCCAAAGTCAAGGGAAGAGAGGATACGCAAAAAGCCAATCTGTGTAATAGGCACATGGGATGCAGACATTGTCGATGAAATCAAGCCGTCTCCAACGGATCACATTGTAGTCAAGAGACGAGATTCGGCTTTTCAAGACACTGAAATTGGTGTCTGGTTGGAAAGTATTGGAATCGATACTCTGATGTTCTGCGGAATAGATACCTCGATATGCGTAGAGGCATCTTTGAGAGATGCATTCAACGAAGGATACGATGTCATACTCATTTCAGATGCAACAGCATCAGGCAACATTAAGCACTCCGAGTCCACACTAGAAGTTGTAAGGGACTACTATGGCTTGGTCATGGATTTAAAAGAGTTTGCTACGTATCTACCTCAAGAAGCCGAGCCGAGCAGAGCAACAAGCAATTTTTAGGATATCAAAACTTTTTTTTTAATCTCTTGGCTATGCTTAACTAAAGTCAAGCCCCAAGGAGATCATAAAAAGTTCGGGCCTAAAGCCGAGCATTAGCCCAGAACTGCTGATAGCTATGTGATTCTATTTCAATTATATTATCAAAAGGATCCTCGCAAAAGCAAAATTTTCTGCCAGAGCCAGGAACTAATTCCATTACATTGGTTCTCCGCTTACCTCCAGTCGATGCTATTTTATCGGCAAGCTCTTCAATGTTGGGTTCGGTCAACGCAATATGAAAATATCCTGTTTTCCAGTATTCAAAATTAGTTTCTTCTTCTTGACGTGACTGAGCAGCAGGTTCAATGAATTGAAAAAGCTCGATTCCCACTCCGTTTGCAGAACTCATATGACAAATCTTGACCTTTCCAAGCCGAGGCCCGAAGATTGTCCTCATAAGTGTAGCAAGATGTGGATCATAGTTCTTCTCCTCCTCCTTTTCGTAGGTAGTTATTTCCATAGGTTCAACCAAAATTGTCATTTGAATTACATCTCGATACCATCGCATCGCGGAGTCTATATCGGTAACGGATACTGCAACATGATTGAATGCTCTTGTTGGCAGGGGCAAGAGATAGATTAAAAACAAAGAACGATATCAAGAATTTGCCGAGCAAGAGAGAGTTTGACCTATTTATTGTAATTGCTAAAAAAATGTAATTTGGCCTGATTCCTCCCTGCCGCATTTATAAGGTTCTATTAATATATACACGCAAAAATGATATGATGGGATTCTTGCACGCTTCTTTATCGAGAGTCTAGACCTACCGTAGCAGGACAGGATATTCGCTTATTCGAATGCGGAAAAGTGTATATGGCTTACGGCGTAGGTCGTGCCCTTTTTGGTACCGCGCCTGCCTATGCAACTGGTTCGCTGTGACATAGAGGTAACCGTCAGTTGCGAGTGATAACGTATCAGGCCACAATAGCCGCGGGTCATGAGCTACAGTCTCCCAATGCTCGCCAGGGAGTCGCCGAAGGATCGCATTATGTTCATAATTAGTCGAGTAGATATGCCCAGCAGCATCCGATTCAAGCCCATCTGAGGCACCACCCCTATCCCCCTCATCAACCACCGTCGCAGCGACTTCTTTATCATTAAGCGATCTATTGCGGAGAGCATCTGCATCCACACTGTATAGTTTGCGGCTGCCAAGTGGGCAATAGTAAAGGCGCATCCCATCTGAGCTAATCGCGATCCCATCTGAACCCATGCCGGCACCCTGTTTAACCGATCCGTTGGATTGATGCTCGAGGAACGGTCTTCCTTCTACAATCGGTAGAAAGGTTTGCAGATCCTCGGTCTTCGTAGAGGGGTGGTCATGAAGTCGACGCCAGCTCTCGCCGGACGCCAGGTCCACGACGATGATGCCATTAGGTCCCTTTTGCGCTGAGTCGGTGATGAATGCCATGCCCTTGCTGCCGCGCCGAAGATCAAAGCGCACGTCGTTGAGGTAAGTTGTCGGAAGAGCTACATCCTGTGGGAAGAGTATCTTCTGGATTACCTTGTCGGCTGTCAGATCGACGCACACCAGCTTCGGCCCGCCATACTCGGTCGGCTGGAAAAGTGGACTGCCGGTGTCAAGAATCCATAGGCGATCTGCCGGATCCACGACCACTGATTGCACCGACATAAGTGCCGCTGCTCGATCCTGCGGGTTAGTTTGATTCATCCCCTCATCCGGGTAGGCAACTGGCTTGCCATCGCGAATTTCAGCAACTGTGAACGAGACCTCATCGCCCCACTTAGGAAAATTGACAAATATCCGCCCTCTCTGCGAGACAGTCACGCCAGTCGGCATTGCCCCATTAAAGTAAGCCACAGGCTCTAATGCGCCCATCGGCTCGTCGGATGGCAGGTCCTTAGCTGGAGTTGTCGTATTCTCTGGTTTCGATACTGACCCGTACGCAAAGTCATCATTAGTCATGCTGTCGCTCGGTAACATAGCTATATATCACTATGTTAAAGGCAATCCGGCTTCCGACTTTGGAAATCCTGTAACGTTAGCATCCTTCACGAAGCAAAGAAAGACCATTGATTTAGAGCAAAAAAGCCTCATTAACCCATGGTCAAATCCTACATCTTGTTCTTCTTAGCGAATTCGTATAAGCTGGTTC
>DAINBL010000066.1:0-6790 GCA_036732945.1 Nitrososphaera sp.
AATTAGTTTTTCGTAGAATACAAATTACAAGATCTACTGTTCAGCATTAGGTGTGTATATATATCCATACAGGAGGACACCAATTCCTCTCCTATTTGTCTGCCACATAGTGGTTGGTATTCGCATATATTGATCTCATCCTCTCAGTTATGTAACTAAAGACATGATTGATGATATTACTTTAAAATAATAACAATGACCATCATTATATGGTATTGATCTTTAAAAGTGGACAATAATACAAAACGCTTTTTGATTGAAACAGTGATGTGGATTGGCATCTACTTTGGGATAGCATTTCTAGTTTCTAGGCTATTGACATTTCCTTATTCTCTCATTGTAATCGTTCTTGCTGTGATTGGGCTTGGAGTTTATCGGAGAAGAAGACATTTCCGAAAAGCACGTCAAGCTGCCTCTTCGGGTTCTTCATACTTTGGCAACATGTTTGGCTCTCAAAGGAGCATAAATTACTATTGCTTGAATTGCGGAACAAAGCATGATCAGAGTTCATGTCCAAATTGCGGATCAAAACTAAAGAAAGCAGGGTTCTGATTGAAAGGTAGTGTTTAGTCGACAGAACATCTAAAGGTTCTTGAAAAAACATGCATATACGTCATCATTGTGTTATCAACGGCTTCATCGCGAAAATAGCAGGATCTCTAAACCCATTGACAAGTGAGAAAGACTTGCGAAGGTAGAAAATTATGAGATCGGTTTTATTCTGCTCTAATTTTTGCAGTTGCCAATCGTTGCAGGAAGTTCTTTAGAAGAGCAAATAGCTTGTCGATGTACTGCAAGGAAAATAGCTGATTATATAAGACAAAAAAATCTATCGTAATGGAAAAATTATGAATTTTTGTATAAGATCCAGGGCAACCCAAGAAACAAAGACCACATTCAACCAGCTTGGCCAGCACGATTTTTTCTATAAAGATCTTATATAATATTCTTTAACGATTAATTTAATGGCAGGAGGTCTGACAAATAAAACTTCATATTGTCATATTGCATTAATTGTGTACGTGCAAACCACAAAAATATTGTATACAGGTTCGCCAGTTGATAAATGGAGGTACGCTAAACTATGGTAGAAGTTGGGACTATAATTACAATTGCTATTGTTGTGATCATCATCGGAATCATAGGCTTTTTTATATACAAGCGAAGATTTGGAGGGGCTGCCTTAGGACGCGGTCCTAAACGATACCAGAGAATGACCCGTGAAGGAGAGCCACTTGAAGACTATAGAGGAGAAGGAGGAGTAGGGCTAATATCTAGATCTTCAATCAGAATCGTGATACCTGTCATCATAGGTTTAATTTTGCTTGTAGTAGTGCTAAGTGCTAGCATCAAAATCGTAGATGCTGGTCACAGAGGAGTTCTATTAAACTTTGGGGCTGTCGATACCTCTGCATCCCTGAACGAAGGCATTCACTTTGTAGTGCCATTTAGAGACAACATAGTCCAGCTCGAGGTTAGAACACAAAAAATAGTTGAAAACGCAGCTTCTGCGTCGAGGGATCTCCAGGATGTGAGCACACAGGTCGCAGTTAACTATCACATAAACCCGGCTACTGCTCAACTGCTATTCCAGCAGCTTGGCTTTGATTATGCCAATAGAGTCATTGCCCCTGCAATACAGGAATCCGTAAAGCAAGTGACTGCTAGATATAACGCAGAGAATTTGATTACAAATAGAGAGACTGTAAAGGATGAAATTGAAAACCAGATATTGCTAAGGTTAGCGGCTTTCAACGTTGATGTAGAGGCGCTATCAATCACAGAATTCGAGTTCTCAGAGCAATTTAGAAGAGCAGTTGAAGCAAAGGTAGAAGCTGAACAGAGAGCGCTTCAGGCTAATAACGACCTTAGGAGAATCGAGATAGAGGCGCAGCAAGCAGAAGCAAAGGCGATTGGAGAGAGGCAAGCTAATATCGCTCGCGCAGAAGGAGTACGGCAAGCGGCTGTACTGCAGGCACAAGGAGAGGCTGAGGCGATAAACATAGTTGAGGCGCAGCTGAGGGAAAACCCGCGCTACCTAGAATGGCTCAAGACTCAAAGATGGGATGGCGTGTTGCCTCTTGTAACAAGCGGCAGTGAAGGAGCAACGCCCTTCATAGAAATCCCAACCTCAAGAGCCGACACTGCTCAAGAAGCTGGAACGGCAGAAGGAGGTTCTAATAACACGGCGACTTCAATACCATCAACGGCAGCGGCAGCAGGAAACTCAACACAAGCAGCCAGATAAGGCGAAAGCAGCCTTATTTTTTATTCCCTCCTCTACTGCAATGGACTGCTTGAATGCCCTACCACTTTTTCATCTTTTGTAATCAGGCAGCATGAACATCTCTCCTCAAAGCACATTCTTGCATCTTGGTGTTTGCAGACAGGACACACACAGGCCTGTTTTGATGAAATATTTCTTCCTTGCACACTAAAATACTTGGCATCCATGTAGAGCCAGAGTGTAACAAGCGGTAATCCAATGCCAAGAAGGATAAGGAGTGTGCGAATATTGACTCGTAGGAGGAGAAACGAAATAGCAAACAGGCCGGTAGCAATTGCAATCATCAAAAGCCAGCGTTGAGTGAAATCCATTGAGTTATAGCCTCCATGTCATTAAGGTGATGATATATTTTCTTTAGCTCTTTTTCTGTGTATCTAATTGCCGCAGCCAGTTCTAATAGCTCTGATAGTCAGCGCAAATCTTCGAAGTTGGTCTTGTCTCTAAAGTGTTCAGGATCTAGTCTGAACCCCTTTATCTTTTCCTGAGGAACATCGCTCAACTTTAGATGAAAATCCATATCTACCATCTTCTTTAGCTGCTTGTTCATCCAAAGTGCGAATCGCTCCTCCATGCTGCCGGCCTCTTGCTTCTCAATATCTGGATATAGGTCACGCAATTTGTCTACAAATACTTCCTCTATCTCAAGCAGGAAGAAATCCCATCCCAGGGCTTTCTTGCCGTCAGAATAGCACTTGTATTTGCTTTGGGTACGCGTTGCAGATTCTAGTGTAGTTACAAAGTGGACTAGCTTGGGTCTCTCCTTTTCAAAGTCTATGCACGAACCTGAAAGGACAAACATCGCACCAGTAGAAGAGACGGTTGCTGCTGGTGTTGTTTCGTCCACCCCAGGTGTAGTAGTCTCGCTGGAATCCGGTGGTGGAGCTATGGGTGCTTCAGCTTCCTCAGGGTTGAGACTTCTGGGTTTATCGACTGATACAGTAGCATCTTCTATCTTTCTTATAGTAACAGTGTCGTCAATAGCAATACCTATCATCTTCCTCAGCGCGGGGTCAATCCTTGTAATACCTTGATCTTCATCAGAGGGCAAAAGTTGATAACATCTTGCGTCTGTTCCATCTTTCTTTCCGATAATTTCGACGACATCCCCATTTGATACGCCTAAGATATCCATAGAACGGCCATCTATGCGTGCAACCCCGCGGCCTACATCACGTGCATAGGCAGTTAGTACCCTTAGTGAAACTACCGGAGGATTCATTTCCAAGCAAGCAATATGCGTTTGCTTCTAATAAGATTTTCTTGCAATGAGTTTGTCTAAACTTACCGTCCTTTCTTCACCGGTTGTCACAATTGACAATTCCCAATCCTACGTTCGTCCATGTGGCTACGTGGATGGTCATGTTTGCAGTTATTACAACTATTTCTACCATAAATTTAGTCACGTTCCGTTTTATGCGGAAGTCTTAATCCATGAATAACCGATTAAAACAGCAATACTTAAAGAAGTACAAGGTAGAATTCAAAGTTGTGAATGATGAAAGGATAGAAGCATTAGGGTGGTCCCCATGGCTTGATTTTGATATAGACAAGATTGAAAATATTGCTGAATCAGAAGGAGTTTACAAGATACATGCAGGTATGAAGATCTTATTTATCGGGAGTGGTCAAAACCTTAGAGAATCCATGCGTAGGTGCTTATCAGATCCTTGCATGAGTAAGGCAAGAAGATTCAGTTATGCCATAGTCGAATCAGCAGATAAAGTGAAAGAACAGCTCGTAAATGAATATCGAAATAAGCATGGCGGTAGATTACCTATATGTATGGAATAAGAAATCCAACTTTTTGGAAACTCCAGTCCCTTGAATAAGATCTCGCAGGTGAGTGCATTCTGGCTTTGTCATTGTGATCCGTTTGATCCCTTGAAAGCCATTTATTCTTCTTTCCTCTCTCTTTGTTTTTAGTTGGGTGGCGCTATGTATTATCTTCAAAGGCATAGTAATTAAGAATAGAACAGGGACTTATCTAATTCATCTACAATAGAATCTTATTTTTCATTTTGAGAGTTTTAATGTCGGAATTATTGTGAATAAGGCAGTTACAAGTGCAGATAATATCCAGGCAAGCTCATAGCTTCTCTGCTGTGCAACATAAGAAAAAACGATAGGTATCCACAACACCCCAATGAGCGATAGGCCGTTGACCCAAGCGACCTTTAGTGTATCATAATAAGATGAATCATTGACGAGGTTGTCTTTATCCTGAAAATTTCTTCTGTTGGCCTCTAAGGTTGTTGCTGAATTAGTCCTAGGATCTGGGATGCCCTCAATCAAAAGTGTTCGCGCTTTCTCATACACTACAGTGAATGCACCGCCTGAGAAAAATCCTGTGAGGATAACTGAAGTAATGATTACGTATAGATTTCCAAGCGACAGTCCAGCTATAGCCATGGTCATACCAACTCCGCAGATAAATAGGACTTTTCTCGTATCCCTTACTTTGTCATAAAATGCTCCAATCAATGGAGCAGAAACAATGGCAAAAACTAAAGGTAGGATTGCAATGATTCCGGCAAGTTCTGCAGAGAAGCCTAGGGTTTGTAGATATATCACAATGAATGTTAGCTCTATGGCCCACGCTGTTTGAATGCCGATGAGGACCAGGCCAAGATAGGCTAGAGCGCGGTTTGACAATACTCTTACAGCATCTGAAATTTTCAATTTTTCTCCTTGTCTTGTCGGTCGATACGCCTTGTTATTATCCATCCTGCCATCGTGCTCCGCCGTTAAATCGCTTCGTGGAATAGTCATGATCATTAAAAAGGCAGTAACAAGACCTAATCCACCACTAAAAATGAGGCTGAGTCTCCAGCCAACCATTTGCGCAAGAATTATCCAGGCAAATATGCCGATGATGCCGCCCATTGAATGAGCAGAATTCATAATGCCTATAGAGAACCCGGGGAATCCTCTCTTACCATACTTTGCAATAAGGATTACAGCTGAGCTAAAGAAGAATGCCATCCCAACTCCTACTGCAAATCGTAACCAGATTAGCTGTGAGGCTTCGGATATTGCCCCACAAAGAAGAGCGGCAGTTGAAGATATTATTATTCCAATGATGGCAGAAGTGCGTGGATTGTATTTGGCCGCAAAGATACCTGCAGGAATTTGGAACAGGCCTATTCCCATGAAAAACGCAGCAGACGCAGAACCAAGCAGAGAGACATCCTTGTTAAATTCTAATGCAACAAGTGGGAATATAGCTGCTACGTTAAACCAATTTATCCCATATACAATTCTGGTAATAATCAAAGAAGAAGATGCCGAATCATCTGAACCCAATGTCCTCTTGTTCTTCTTGTTCTTTTTCTGTGTTCTGATCTCGAATGCATCACCATTTTTTTAGTTAGCTATTTTAACTTACAATATAGTTCAATTTGGTAGTCCGGATTGCTCTGCATAGATCTTGCTGCAAAGAGGTGGCCAGGATGGCTTTCCTATTCCGCCGTAAATTCAAATGTACTAATAATACCATTATTAAAAATGATGTATATATTGCCAAGAGATTATTTTTGCTCTTTTGTTACCATGCTAGACATATCTATGTTAAAGAATGTCTTGAGTATTCCAAGATATGTCTGTACCGGCGGTGGGATTTCATCTTCACATGCAACACCCATATTCCATGCATTTATCCATATCACCATGCTCTGCAAGATGTTTACAAACCGCCTGTATTCACTTGGTGTGACTTCAAGTGCATCAATATATCTTTCTGCAAGGAGCCACGATGCGGTAAAGTCGATGCAATTTGTTCCATAGATCGACCTTATCTGCTGCTGTATAGACCTTGCACGTTTGAATGGTTTCTTGTTAACGAAAAATGGAAACTCGACTTTGTATGGGAGCGTCATGGTAAGGGGAGCCCATATAGTTATTACCCTTGCACCATTCCTCAGCTCTTTCTTGAATCGTTTTGTCAGTGTGTCAACTAAACTAGAGTCGCTGAACCAGAACAACAAGACTGTTGCCTCAGAAATATCAGCCTCGCGTATGTCTGTATTTATTATATAAGCATTTTTGAGACCGGCAATGTGTCTGCGAGCATTGTCAGCTATAGATTTGTCAATCTCTATACCAATAGCTTTCTTGACACCAAATTCTTTGGCTGCAATGGCGACGGTGTTACCTTCCCCGCAGCCAAGGTGGCAAAATATATCGCCTTTTTTCAGCTTGGCAAAATTGAATATCTTCCTGATGACATTATCGGTAAGCGAAACCCTCTCTCCTCTGAGCACAGATTGTGGCAGCGATGATAGGAAGTCGCCTAGCTCCAACTATATATCACTTCATTTTCATCCGCTAATAAAAAGTAAGGTCTGATGTCACCACTAGTGTGGGGCACTATATAACTATCCTTTCGAGTAATAACGGCAGTTGACTGTGAACGTGCTGACCCACAGATTGCTAATCCCGTAAGGTCAAGACACTAGCAGGAGCAAAAAAGTAGCGCCTTTATTTGACATTTCAGCAAGATAAAAA
>DAINBL010000067.1:0-6665 GCA_036732945.1 Nitrososphaera sp.
TGATATCATTTTACAACTTTTTAATCGGTCCAGTAGGCACCGGGCCTTTGCGCGTGGTAGAGCCGGGGAGCCTGCTGATCCAGCTCATATTTATCTCTGCTGCTCCATGTCTAATACTTGCTGGCGTTGCATTTATGATAGCCAAGGGCTATGGATCTCCTGTAGGAGGCGCGCTGCTGATAGCGGCTGGCGTCATAATAGTTGCAGGTATGGCTATCAGTGTAACCATGGTGCCAAAGATACCGCACCAATATATTGTGGGAGCAGTTGGTATCGCACCCTTCATCTTTATACCAGCTGGCGCAGGCGTAACTGGAATAGGTGGCTACATGGTTGCTGTGTCAAAAAGGAGGCCCGTCCGCAGCAGAGACTTGGATGATCTTCGTTGAGAGAGAAGACTAGTGGCTTTAAGGAAATCGAGGTGTCAACTAACCCGCTGCCTGTCAGGGTTTCAGACAATGTCCACTCAGTTTTTGCCAAGGCTCGCAGGGACAAAAGCCCTATTCTTGCAATAGTCACTGGCACCAAGCCGGACTTTTACAAGCAGGCGCCACTTGTTCTTGAAGCAGTAAGAGAAAACCTGCCGGTGTTCGTTATTGACACAGGTCAACATTATGACGAAGTACTAAGATTCGGTATAGAAGAGTTCAATCTGCAGAAGTTTGTTGGCTGTAACCTCCAGATACGGGGCGACCTAATGGAAAAGGCAAGTGAGTTAATAGTCAAGTTCGGTTCATTTGGCAGGTACTGCAAGGAGCACTTTGAGACTGAATCTCTACTCCCCATAGTGCATGGGGATACACTGGTAGCAGGCATTGCCCCGCTTGCATGGGTCTTTGGCATGGGTCAGAAGGTCGGGCAGAACGAGGCAGGCCTTCGTTCTATGAGTCCCCAAGCCACAAAGTTGCTAAAGGCCGCACGAGAGCCCACAAGACTGGAGATAGAAAAATTTGTGAACAGTCAATTTGACGGCAAATGGTTTATTGCGAGGGAAGAACCCTTCCCAGAGCAGATTGACACGTGGATATGCTCAGCAGGTACACAGTTCTTCTTTGCTCCAACAAAACTTAACAAAGACAATCTAGTAAGGGAAGGATATCCAGAGAATTTTGTCTACGTTGTCGGCAACTCGGTGGTAGATGCAATCCACATTAAAAGAAAGGAAAAACCGCACCAGAGTATTTTTTCTTTTTACCCTCAGCTTGAAAGAGGCGAATGGATAAGAATGGACATTCACAGGAGAGAAAACTTGACGCAGAGGCGGTTTATGTCAATCATTGAGGGGCTTGTAGAAATCATCAAGAACACAGACAAGAAAGTTGTCCTAGTCTTGTTAAACGCCACCGTAGCCGCACTCAAGCAATACGGGCTTGAATTCAAATTGCATAGTCTTGCCCAGCAGCATCCAGACAAATTACTGATGACGCCTCTATGGAAAGAATATGCACATGTCATAGAATTCCTTGACAGCGGACATTGCTGGGCTGAAATGACCGATTCTGGCTCTATGCAAGAGGAGCTGCTCTACTTTCCCAAGGTAACATCTATGACAGTCAGGCTCAATACCGACAGACCAGAAACCATATTTGATGCCCGAAGCAATATACTTGTTCCGCCACTGAATGCGGGTTGGATAGTCTCTATGGTTGAAGAGGCTTACAAAAGAGAAGAGGGTTTAGGACTGAAACTGCGTCACAAAAAGCAGATATACGGCACACCGGGAGATGTCTCAAAGAAGATCATCCGAATAATCAAGAAGGAATTTGAAAATGGCGACGCCAACTTTTACCCCTGGCTGCATCAGAGGCTGGGGCTCTGGAAAGAAGGCGAGGGGTTTAACTACATGTAGTACTAGAGGGTAAACTTACCTCTCCTGACACCGATCCGCTTTCTATCCAATGTGGTTATAGCAAATACATCCTCTATCATTTGTTCATATGCTTTGGTCATAGTTTGGTTGCGTCGCCTCATCATTTTCTTCTGAGTTTCTATTATCGAATCAAGCATCAGCTCGACATTTCTTGCGCCTACGCTTCTGCCATAAATAGTAAAGCTTGGCACGTCCTGTGCAACAAGGCCATGCAAGTGGGAGGAAACGCCGATCCGCATACCGCTGTAAATTAGCGTGCCAATCGATGTTTTGACCATGTCTGCGAAAAAGGAACCCATCTTGTTCTGGCCAGTGTCAATTTTCTTGTTGTTCTTGCCCCTGTTCATCTTGATATTTCCGTATGTCATCTTAAGATCCGATGTAGCACTCATGGCGCCAATGTTGACCCATTCGCCAACATGCGAATGGCCAATGAATCCAGCATGGGCCTTGTTTGTGTGATCAGAAATTACAGAGTGTTCTACTTCGCCTCCTATTCTGCAGTTGTAGCCGATATAGCTTGCTTCAACGGTGGAGAACTGTTTGACCTGCGCCATGCCATCAATGTATGCAGGGCCCACTATTCTGCTTGCAGCAACATAAGCTCCAGGGCCTATGTAGATACCTCCATTTCTTACATCAAGTACAGTTCCAGCCTCTACTGAAGCATCTCTCGCAACTGCCACTGTGTTACTGCCTGTAACCGTCACCTGCTCGCCTAGCTGCGCTTCATTTTTCATAGTAGAAACCTGCGTCGCTAGGGAGTTTTCAAGAACTCCGATCACATCCCAAGGCTCTGAGATGAGCCCCTGAGTGTCTTGATCTTCCAACTTGGTCGATTTTTCGACTTTCAGTTTCTTAACATCGATCTTCCTGCCTGCTGCAACGCAATCCTGCAGGTATTCTATGCCTTTGCTGTCGAGCCTTGCAGCAAGCAGCCTATTGCTCCTGTCGGCAGTTATGGCAAAAGTGTGACTTATCTTGAGCAGACGGTCAGAGTACACTGCTGCGGGGTGGAGGAGCCCATTGACAAACACAGTATCGCTATCTATGAAGCTTGGGTTCACCTTGCAGTTAGGATGCCGCTCGGCTGTAACACATGCAAGATACTCTCTTGTAAGCAGCGTTTCAGGTGCCAGCTGGTGCTCTTCAAAAAAGCTCTTTGCTCCAACCTTGATGTCAAATGTAGCCTTTGTAAGTGAAATTGGATCAAAGTTCTGCCAGTGTGAATCCTCAAACAAGGTTATGCCCATCTAGATCTTGCCCAGCTTGCTCACATATTGTTTGTACGCATCCAAGTATGACTTTTTGTCACCAATGTCGATAAAGCCACTATCAATCCTAAACCCTTTGATCGTCCTCCTTTGCTCCAGGGCCTTCCTTACTGCATCATCCATCCCAAACGCTCCGGACTTGGGTATTATCTTCAAAAAATGCGGCTCCATAACGTAAGAGCCGATGTTTATCAGACCGCTTATCTCAGGCTTTTCACGCCACGAGGTGACTCTATCATGACCATTAATGTCGATAAATCCGTACTTTAGTTTTGTAGAGTATTGGAGGAGCGCCATAGTCACAAACGCCTTTGACTCTTCATGCTGCCTTATCATCTTGCGCAAATTGAACTCATAGACAGAATCTCCATAGACACACACAAAGGAGTCATCCTCCAGTAGCTTCTGGGCAGTCTTAAGCTGGCCTGCTGTTGCGAGGGGCCGCTCCGATCTTGCGTACTCGATCTTGACTCCAAATCGGTTGCCATCCTCAAAATAGTCTTCTATTGTTCGATGGAGGTAGCTAACACAGAT
Organism: Nitrososphaera sp.; assembly: GCA_036732945.1. GTDB lineage: Archaea > Thermoproteota > Nitrososphaeria > Nitrososphaerales > Nitrososphaeraceae > Nitrososphaera. Next base: position 3,679 of record DAINBL010000067.1, read on the forward strand.
GACAATGTGGTCGATATCGCCAGCGTTTTTCAACCACTCGATAATATATTCAAGAAGAGGCTTATTGCCAAGCGGGAGCATTGGCTTTGGAATGAAGAACGTATAAGGTTGGAGCCTAGTGCCCAGCCCGGCTGCCAGAATTACCGCTTTCATGCTTTGTGTCTTTTTCAGGCTTTCGACGTATATATAATATGAATTAAACTATCTATTGTTGCCAAGAATAGAAATCGTCGATTGAGCACAATGGGCATGCACATTTGTGTCCTAAAGCTTGATCTTGCTATGCGAAAGGATAGCCTTCTCTGGCGCTTAAGAACTTCTTTTTGGGCTGTCGCTAGTTTTCCTTTCAAAGCATGTATTTGTCCCTTGCCATAAGAATTAATCTTCCATGTCTTTACTTCAAAGGTAGTTCCTCTAAAGGTGCAGAGGAAGATTTGTATTTATATGCAAGAGCTATATTTTTTCCAATAATCTATTAATTCTTGCTACGATTTCTGCCGGATTTCTTCCAAATATGGTGATCATCGGCTCCTTGCCAACATCTCCGGTATGATAAATGACATCAGCCCTGGGGTTCTTTGAAAGCGCAGCAAGGACTCCCCATGCCACACTAGACCCTTCCCTTCTTTTGATTCTTTTCGGTTCTTTGGTCCTATCATAGCCTGCCACAGAGAATAATGACTTACACACATCGACAATCCTTTTGTCAAACCTGATGTTGATTGCAGATCTGAAGTCAGGGTTAATACTCATATATGCAATGATTGCCGAGGCAACATGGCTGGAGGCGCCAAACTTGACGTATGATGCAGGCGCGGCAGTATTCTCAATCTTGATTATTCTTCCTCGCACTGCTGCAACATCAGATATGTTGGCTGCGTCCAAGAGAGCATAAGCAAAATTGGTCTGTGTCTCAGGTATGACCCTATAAAAGCCATCAAGCATGCTGACCTGCTCTGCTGCCTCTTGTAGTTCCGCCAAGGTATGGTAGCGACTGGCATCACGATAAATGACAGAAAGAGGGTTTGCGACGGGCAAACCACTCCCTATTCTTACTGCATCTTTGATGGCAGTATGGACATATTCATTTGCCATCTTGCATGCCTCTGCAAGCGTCAAGTCCTTTGCAAGATACGCTGCGACAGCTGAGGAAAAGCTGCAGCCGGAACCATGGATTTCCTTTATTTTTAGTCTAGGGTTTGTAAATTTCATGATCTTGCCTTTACTATCGAGCAGCAGGTCGGTAACATATGCGGAGCCAAAGTGTCCCCCCTTGACAATGACATTTTCTGCTCCTAACTTTTTGATCTTTCTAGCGGCTTCAATAGCATCATTCTCTGTCCTAATCACAATGTCCGCAAGTTTTTCAGCTTCCATCCTGTTTGGAGTTATCAGAGTGCAGGAGGGTATCAGTTTTGATGCAAATGATTTGTATGCTTCGCTGCGGAGCAGTTTAGCGCCAGTGCCAGCAGCAAGAATTGGATCAAGCACTATTGGAATCTTGGATGTTTTTTTGAGTGAACGGTAGACTGCGTCTATTATTGGGCTGCTGTACACCATACCTATCTTGATGGCATTTGGTCTCATATCTGTCAGGACCGATCTTATCTGCTGCTCCACCATTGACGGTGCTATCTCAAATATCCCGGCTACTTGCTTTGTGTTCTGTGCCGTTATCGCAGTTATCGCAGTGCACCCATACACATCAAGCGCAGAAAACATCTTTAAGTCAGCTTGTATTCCTGCACCTGCCCCAGAGTCGCTGCCGGCAATTGATAGTGCGGTTTTCAACTCAGAATGGTAAAGAGGATAGGCTTTTCAATCTTTCTTGGATAATCCTAGATAGGGGTGTTTTTTCTTGCACTACTTTTATCAATCGTAGTTATTCAAATGATATTATTGATATGCAGCTTCATGGTTTATGCTCGACGACCATGTCAGCGGCTATTTGGCCTACAGGAGCTGCTGGCTTCGATAATTGTATTTGAAGATTAAGTTACTTAAGACTATAGCATTGCTAGATTCTCAGAACAAAAACCGGAGAATCAGGGTATTTGCTACATTCCTTGCCAGTACCAGCAGCAGAGGTAATCTAAGTCATTAATCTGACTCTATCTGCAATGACCAATTGAGGATGCACCACATACATGATGATACTCAAACTCTTCTGATGCCTCAGAGAGATGTAATCCAAACCTGTAGTTTGTCCACCTGAAAACAGACTACTAAAAAATAACTTCCAAAATCCTCAGAACCATTCCTTAAACTCCTTTAATACTTCATGGGGCTATTTTCCTCGTATTTCTTATGAAGGTTGGAATACTCTTGCCACAAACTGGAGAATTAGCAACAAGCGAAAATGTTCTATATATCGGAAAGGAGGCTGAAAAGGAAGGACTTGATTCTGTGTGGGTATTTGAACGCCTTCTGTGGCCACTCAAGCCCCAGACACCTTATGGAGGAATACCTAATACTCCCATACCAGTCGAATACCAGAGTGTACTTGATCCCTTGGAGACGCTCACGTACTTAGCAGGCAATACCGAGCGAATTTCTTTAGGGACTAGTATAATTGATATATTCTTTCACAACCCTGTCACACTAGCAAGAAGATTTGCTACACTTGATGTTCTATCAGGTGGGCGGGTTATTGCAGGTCTCGGAATTGGATGGTCAAAAGATGAGTATGACGTTTCTGGCATACCCTACAGACGCAGAGGAGCAAGGGCAGACGAATATATGCAATTGCTGAAACGAATATGGACTGACGACGTGGTCGAGTTTAAAGGACAATTCTACAATGTACCAGCTTCAAAAATTGGTCCCAAGCCTGTGCAAAAGCCACATCCCCCAATACTACTTGGCGGCTTCAGTCCAAAATCCTTCTCACGTGTAGTAAACCACGCAAATGGTTGGCTACCGATTGCCGGACTTGCACCATTAGAACAACTTGAACAGGCTATAAATGGCTTAAGAGAAGCTGCAAG
>DAINBL010000068.1:0-6629 GCA_036732945.1 Nitrososphaera sp.
TATCAGTTCTTTTAGAAGGGTTCTACCAAGATATTACATAGGAAGCTAGCTTTAAACATTTGGAGGGATTCTTTTTGAGCGACTCTATGCGGCCACCAGGAGCAATATAGTTCAGCATTGTGCATTCTTTTCTCTTTCATGACTGAGCTCATTTATTGCATTTTATATTACCGATAATGTGCTCCCTTGTATTCAATGGTGATGAACAGGGAGGAGCTTGACGAAGTCATTAGAAAACGAAAGATGATTAGAAAGTATGATCAGAATAGAGAGGTTCCAGAAAAAATAATCAATAAACTGATAGACAACGCTAGTAGGGCTCCAAGTGCAGGCCATACCCAGGTTCAGGAATTTATTGTCATAAAAGATGCAAGCACAAAAAGAAAGCTCAAGCTAGCTTCAGTAAATCAAGAGCAGGTGGAAGAGGCTCCTGTGCTTATTGTTGCATGTTCAAATACGTCTCGTTCTGTAGGACGATATGGAGAGCGCGGAAGAGAATTCTACAGTATAATCGATGGGGCATTTGCATCATTGCTCATTTTGCTGACTGCCACAAATGAAGGGCTAGGGGCATCATTTGTCGGAGCATTTAACGACAAAAAAGTATCAGAAATACTTGGTCTGCCAGAGCATGTCAGGCCAATAGGGATAATTGCACTTGGATATCCTGGTGAAAAGCCGGCCAGACTGGAGAGAATCCAAAGAGATAGGCTTGTCCATTATGAGCGATGGTAAACCCTAGTACGTGTGTATATGTGTCTTGATAGAATAGCCCATGTGACTGATATGTAAGAAGTGTAGACAGCATCGGTAGAGAAAAATATTATACATTTTGACAGCCAAATCTTTAAGAAGATAGCTTTTCTTTATACTTTTTGAAAAATGACGGCCAAGAAATACCAGGGACTTTATTTCATGGTCTATCTCCACGACCGTAGTTGACACGTTTTGTCTATGAGAAAGGACAAGCTTGAACCGAGACTGCAAAACTCACTCAGGAATTTGAATGGATATTTTATCGAGCCAATTATGTGTATGTCAATAACAGCAGTTCACAATGGAGGTCACTAATTACCAGGAATCTCAAATTTGACACTATTTATTTTAGCCATTTCATTTACTGCATCATTAATTTTGTTAAGGTTCCTCTTTGGAAAAGACCTCAAAGTAAAACCAGTAGACATGTCGATACTGCCGTCTCTATACAACTGGCAGATGCTATTTAGCAGATCTCTTCAGTGATTGAAAGAGAGTAGAATTCGGTCAATTCCCTCGTTTTGTGCGTGTAAACCTGCCCCGCTTTTTCTCCTGTTCTCCTGAACTCTTAAGTACTAATGTCTTCTATTTGATAAAAAAGAGACCCATGCAGCAGCAACCTCCTTTTGATCCAGAACAGTTCAAACAAGTACAGCGGCTAGGTTGGGGCAGGTCTGCTAACGGCATGAAAACCTGGTGGCCAGTATTTGAAGAGGGAGGGCAAAAACTTTCTGATAAGTTGATAGAGCTAGCAGGAGTAAGGCCAGGTTCTAAAGTGTTAGATGTAGCTACAGGTATTGGCGAACCAGCTGTCACAGCTACAAGACGTGTTCAACCTAGTGGAAAGGTATTAGCTACTGATATCTCTCCTGAAATGCTAGCTATTGGCAAGGAGAGGGCTGAAAAGCTAGGATTGCAACATATTATAGAATTTAGAGAAAGTGATGCGGAATCACTAAAGCTTTCAGATAAATGTTTGATGCAGTTCTTTGCCGTTTAGGGTTGATGTTTCTTCCATATCTTCTCCTTGCATTGAGATTATTTCATAGTGCATTAGTGCCTGGTGGAAAAATCGCCGCAGCGGTATGGCCAGCTCTTGATAAAGTACCTACTATAAATCTGGCCTTTAATACTGTGCTAAAGAAGCTCAATTTGCCACCTCAGCCGCTTGATACGCCGCCTTTTCATCTATCTGATCCTCTTGCGCTGCAAAATGCACTGATTAAAACAGGATTCCAAGATGTAAAGACTGAAAATATGGTAATGACCATGAGACTTGACTCCCCAGATAGCTTCACTAATTTCCACAAAGCAATAACTGCTCCAATACATGCGTTACTTGCTGGACAAACGGCTGAAAAACAAAATGAAATATGGCAAGCGGTAACTGAAGCTGCAAAATCACACACTAACTCAAAAGGGGAAGCAGTATTAGATAACGAAGTCATATGCTGCGTCGGCACTCGTGCTAGTTAACAGGCGATCTTTCATGTCACGACGACATTATATTCTACATGATTTCTTCTGCTCATCCTTTCCTTTTTCCTTCACTCAACATCTTGACGATAGATATATGATATGACTTTGACTACGATAACTAGAAGTACAGCTTTAACCTTTCATGATTATCATGGTCAATACCATCACATACTTATGATGAGGCCAAATCACAATGATCCTACTTTGCACAAAACTTTTTAGCTTCCTGTTACATTCAAGAAGACCAGCAAAGAATCCACTTTTTGAAGTGATATCACTTGACGGCCCGACGGGCCCGCATTAATTTTCATTCGAATCCTGCAATGTTTAAAGCTATTGGCGGCATAAGAACATGCAGGCAAGAAAAAAGAGAGAGATATGACTGTAAAAACAGTTGACAGAACTTTTCTCCAAGGACAAAGTGCTGGGCTATTTCACGCTGCAATCAAAAGTCAAGCAACACGCGACCCATATGAAAGAAGGCTAATTGGTTTTCTAAAGAGAATGGGTACAGAAGCACCCTATGCAGGAACATAGATTGGCCGAGTAAAGAGAACACATATCTCATTTTCTTTTCAATACTCGGCTTGGCCCACTGCCATCTTAGTAATTTTTCCATTTTCCACATGGAATCTAAGAAAGGTCTTGAAGTTCCCCCATTGATCCGAGTGAAACCCACCATAAATCGTCAGCCCTCCATCCTCAACTTTATCGATTGAGGCCAGATAAGCCTTTGAAGAACCAAAAAGCTCTCTTTCACACCATTTAGTGAAATCATGCGGATTTCCATCATCCGTAAATGTAGGGTTATTGGAAAACAATGCATACCATTGTTTCTTGTTCCTGCCATTCATGGCTTCAATGGCTGATCGGACGATAGGGTAGCTAATTGCATTGAGGTTAAGTGGGGGTGGTGGTGGTGCAGACATCATTTTTTACCTCACGACATCTCTGATAAATTCGGGATAACGATCACCTGCCAAAGCACCGTCATGAAAAGTCCTATCGAGAAAAGCCAAATCCTCAGCATTCAGCTGAATGTTCTCACATTTTAGGTTTTCAAGGAGTCTTGCTCTTTTTGAAGTTCCTATCAGAGTTACGATATCTTCTTCACTCTGATGCAAGACCCAAGCCAGAGCCAGCTGAGCCGCCGTCACACCTTTGCTATCGGCCAACTTTTTCAATTCATTGACTAGCTCGTCGTTGCGTTCCCTATTTCCGGGTGAAAACCGGGGAAGATAATTTCTGAAATCACCTGGTTGAAGGGGAGTCGATTGACCAGAGAGCAAACCGCGGGACAGAGCGCCATAAGCCACCAGGCCGATCCCTAGCTCACGAGTGGTTGGCAGGATTTTGGATTCTGCAACCCGGCTGGCGAGCGAATATTCGATTTGAACAGCTGACACTGGATGCACCTTATGGGCTTTTCTTATCTGCTCAGCAGTTGCCTCGGAGAGTCCCAGATAACGCACTTTACCTTCTTTGATTAAATCCGCGATGGCACCAACTGTTTCTTCAATGGGAACTTGCGGATCGACACGGCCTGGTTGGTAAAGATCGATATAGTCTGTCCTGAGCCTTTGCAAGGAGTAAGAGATGAAGTTCTTTACGGCAACTGGACGCGTATCAACGCCACTAAATTCTCCATTTGTGCCACGGAGGGCGCCGAACTTGACTGATATGAAAAACTTGTCTCGTCTTCCACTCATGGCTTCTCTCAACAGGAGCTCATTGTGACCCATTCCATAATAGTCTCCTGTGTCAAAGAAATTGATTCCTGCTTCCACGGCTGCATTGATAGTTGCGAGACTTTCTTTGTCATTTCTTGTCTCTTTGCTGCCATAAAAATCTGACATTCCCATGCATCCCAGTCCAATCTGAGAAACTTGTGGCCCATTTTTTCCTAACTTTATTGTCTTCATAAAGGGTCTATCTCTTCTTTCGATGTTACATAATACAATTAGCATTATCTAGACTTTGTGGCGTGATGTTACATGTTACAATTATTATAATATCTGACCCTTCGTACATACTATCATGCACACGATGATATGCGGTCAAAAACGAAATCTTCTCTATAACCCTCTCGATATCTAAAGATAGTGTTTAGATAGAAAACTTTAAACCTTGCATTCTTTCTATTCAGTAGAATCCACTTTTTGAAAGCGATTTCACTTCACGGCCTGACGGGCTCGTGCTTTTACTTTAGATTAATAGATGGATGGTTAGTTGAAATCTCGTGATCATCACTCTGCGGAATGAGCCAGATTTTACCTTACGAGACTTTCATACTATTTTTAGTACTTATTGGACTCCTACGAAGATAAATCCATTTGGCAAGCAATTTGGTAAGACGTGGCATTAGAATAAATGTCATCAAGAAAATCTCAATTGAAATAGTAATGAAAAGCCTGACATAAGATGGAATAACATCTCCGACAAGCATGGCGACTAGCTGTCCAATTGAAATTACAAGTCCATAAACAACAACTATCATTACAAGAGCCATCCTGAAGCGAGATGGCTGTGGAACTAGGGTACCGCTTGGTGGCGAGAACCAAAATTCAAGTCCTGAGAACTTTTTCCAGATCGCATCTGCTTCAACATAATCCACAACTTCGCGCAGATACCTAGTGCGTATTTCTGATTCTTCAAACTTGCGCAGATTTTCGACATTGTCGAATCTAAAGACACTTGTATATTCCGCAGTGCCCGGTGCAGGTTTTTGGACTACCGCTCCTATGTATCCTTTCATGGATTTTGCTTCTTCCAATAATCGCTTAAGCCAATTTTCATACTGAGATTCATAACCAGATTTGACTCTCCGGGTAACTACCACTGTCACACTATCATTAGTGGTACTGCTCATTTCTGTTATTGCATCCTCTCTTTGATTGTATGAACAGACTCTTACTTGCCTAGAGCCTCAATCACTAATTTTGCTACTTCAACCCCAGAATTCTGTTGCTGGCCCGTAATGAGGTTACCATCCCTTATTGCAAAAGCTCCAAATGCATTTCCTTTCTTAAAGTCGGCACCAAGCTTTCTGGCTTCATCCTCAATTCTGAAAGGCATCACCCTCTTACCAATGACCCTGTCAGCAAAATCCTCCTCTTCATTTGTGAATCCTGTCATTTTCCTGCCTTGTATTATGGGTTTGTTATCATTGTTCTTCAGATAGAGAAGCAGAGATGTTCCATGACATAATGCTGCTGAAATTTTTCCCTTGTTATAGAATTCTAGGAAGGTATCCTGAAGGCCAGTCTCTGTCTTGAATGTAAACATTGGGCCTTGTCCACCTACAACTACTATTGCATCAAAATCATCTTCTGCCAGATCACTAATTTTCTTTGTGTTCTCGAGAAGGGCATTGAATTCTTTATCTTGGAGAAATTGTAAACTGATGAGATCTTCTCTTGAATAGCCGCTAGAATCCCTAGGATCGCTGAGGCTATCCACCTCTACCTTTCCTCCTTTGGGACTGGCAATTGTGACATCATACCCTTTTTCTAGGAACAATTTGTATGCATGCGTCAGTTCAGCTGCCCAGAAGCCTACTGGCCAGCCCGTAGTAGTGGAAATTGTGGGACTTGACACCACCATCAATATTCTTGTTTTTTTGCCTTCCATCTTTCTTTCTTAATTTGATATTCAATGAAATCAGTAATAACCTCAATGTCCACATAGCTAACAAGTGTTTAAATTGTAATACATTGTATTATAGTTGATCTGCTCATGCAAAAAGCCAGAAAAACACGCTTACGAACATTTAGAGTAGAAGAAGAACTTGATTCGTTGCTACAAAAAGATGCAAAATCCAAAGGCATTAGCGTAAACTCGCTTTTATCAATTATTCTTAGGAAATATGCAGAGTGGGATAGATACATTGAAAAATTCAGTGTAATAACAATGAAGAAAGAGAGCTTCAAAACAATGCTTTCCTCAATTGATGATGACAAAATAATTGACATTTCTCAGGAGCTAGGTGATAAAGTGCCAAGCCAGTTCATACTATTCTGGTTTAAGAAAAATACACTTGAAAACTATCTGAAGTATATCTCTCTTCTTTGCAAGCATGGCGGTTTTGGTCAATTTGAAATCGAACAGGAAGGCAGAGAATACACAATAACTCTGATACATGAACTCGGTGAGAAGTGGTCAAATTTCTTAGCTAACTGGATGAACTCTGGGATGAAAAGCACTATCGGAATAGTCCCTAGGATTGATGTAATGCAAAATAGTGTGGTTACCAGATTTACTGCACATTAGTGCATTCTTTAGATGTAGAACACCTCGTGAGAAAAATAGATATATCCTCTGTCGAATTGCATCAAATCATATTCCTCTTGCAGTAAGTTACAGATCTTGTCCTCGGATTCAAATGAATTTTTATC
>DAINBL010000069.1:0-4569 GCA_036732945.1 Nitrososphaera sp.
TGGTTTTTACTGCTCTTTTTACATTCTTGACTTCATTTACCCTAAAAAGTGATCTCTGATTTTTGCTCATTAGGCATCTGTTATCTCTGTAATTTTATGTTCCATAACCCCTCTTATATTCAATTATTCACAGATCGATTCTTATTTTCAACGTTGCAGATTTAGCCTCTTGGTGATGTTGCTGGAAGTGTGCTTTAATCATTCCCTAATGTTGAATGAGTGACCTTGCTAGCAGCAGCAAGTTGCGCTTTCGCTCCATTATTCTTCGCACTGAATAGGGAAGCCATTGGCTACCATAAGGAATGTATTCGGCCACTGCAAAACCTTTTGTAAGAAGCTCGTGTTTTAGATCGTCTCGAATACCTTTCAGCATCTGAAATTCAAACTTGGTATTCTTGCCCATATTGATTGCTTCCTCGATTAGTGCTGAGTTATGGGTCGCAATCGCGAAATAATTCTTGCTGTCAAATAGCATCTTCATCAGCTTTGAATAACTGGCATTGACTTCTTCATTTGTAACAAAGATGTGCTCCTCTGACTCATGGTATGCGCCCTTGACAAGCCTTACCTTACCTCCGCATTCAATAATGTGTAAAAGATCACTTGCGCTCCGGCGCAGATATGACTGTATTGCTATGCCTATCATATCGTATTGCTTGTACAAGTCTAGATAGATGGCAATGGTGTCTTCTGTAGATTTGACTGACTCCATGTCTAGCCATATGAATTGCCCAAGATCTCTGGCTCTTGCAGCAAGCCTGCTGAAATTCTGCAAACACATGTTATAGTCAATTGTAAGGCCAAGCTGCGTAGGTTTGATAGACACACACCCTTGCACCTTTCTTGCATGCATCAAGTCCATTAGCAACAGGTATTCGTTAACTGTCATGTCAACCAGTTTGCTATCTGTGGTATCCTCACCAAGAAAGTTTAGAATTGCAGACATTCCGTGACTGTTTGTGTCAAGCGCAACATCTATTGCCTTGTCGGCATTATAGCCTGCAACCCACCTTTTTGCCACCCTGAATAATAATCGCTCCATTAAACTGGTATTATAGCTGTGGGAATAAGAGGGGGCAGGTCTAGCGAGCATGATATATAATTGTCATCTCTATGATATAATCTTAGACATTAGACGAATGGCTTTCCTCACACCATTTAAAATACAATGCATAAAAAGAGCTTCAGCTGTCAACAGCATTGAAGCAATTGCTGTCAGAATATTATATGGATCAACACCTTCATAGTTACGGCCACAATGAGGACACCATGATATGAAAGGTCTCTTGTATGTTTGCAAGAGAAGAATTAGATTATCCCCTAGCTTGTGTCTCTTTCCTGCATGGACAAATCTTTTATTGAGTCTATCTTAAGGATGGTGCAATGGTGCTAGTTGATATTCTAAAGGAGGCGTGCCAGCATGTTTATGAGAAGACAAAGGGTCTTGCCGGGACTGCCGTCGGTAGCAGGGAGATGGGAAGAGGTGCAGGTGGCGATATATCGCGCACAATCGATTTGACAGCTGAAAAGACCGTCATCGATGTTATCAAAAAGCGAGGCATTGAAGCCACGATAATTGGTGAAGAGTGCGGTAGGATTGAGGGCAAACAGGGCTACATCATTATAGATGCAATTGATGGAACTACAAACGCCATCTGTGGGATACCTTTCTTTTGCTGCTCGGTCGCATATGCAACCGACTTTAACCTAAGCTCGGTGGCTGACGCAGCCATAATTGATCTTGCAAGGGGTGACCTCTACTATGCTTCAAAGAGTAAAGGGGCGTTTTTAAACGGCAAGAGGATCTTCGTTAAGCGAGAACCCACTTCAGATTCTACAATTGGGATAAATGTATCTGGAGTCAAACCTGCGATGGTTGAGCGCCTTGCCCCAATTATTGCAGAGGCTACTCACATCCGACAGTTTGGCGCAAATGCACTAGAAATGTGCTTCGTTGCGCGAGGGTTCTTGGACGCCTATATTGATCTACGAGGCAAGATTAGGCCGACAGATGTTGCCGCTGGCTACCTGATAGCAAAAGAGGCTGGAGCCAAGATATATTCAGATGACGGCTCGAGCCTTGAATCTGACCTAGATGTCAAGACAAGATTCTCGTATGCTGTAGTGGCAAATGACAAAATACGTGAGCAGCTAGTAACTCTGTTTGTATAATAAGATATAGATGCATTTATGCATCTTTTCCGCTGCTGGATAAAAATCACAGCTGCCTTATAATACGGACTCGGCTCGCTACTGCTGCTTACCCGTTATCAACCGCTGGTTCTTCCTCAATGTTACTTCCGAAACACCTGCTGCGTCTGCTATCGTCGCCTGGCTCTTTGTCTCACTACTGCCAAGGCAAGCAAGATACAATACTGAAGCAGCAAGCCCCATTGGGTCCTTGCCTGCTGCCTGCCCACTTTTTATAACATCATGGATCATGCCCATCGCCCGACGCTTTGTGCGCTCACTGATGTTTGCCTTGTTCGCTACTCGAGAAATGCACTTGATTGGGTCAAGCATCGGGACCTTGAGGTCAAGCTCACGCAAAAGTATCCTGTAGGCTCTTGCCAAGTCTTTTTCTTTTGTGTTTGTAGCTTCGATAATGTCGTCAAGAGTGCCTGAAATGCCCATCTCCCGCTGCACAATATAGATGGCTGCGCCTAGTATTGCCCGCATTGTCCTGCCCCGGACAAGCCCCCGCTCTTGAGCACGCCGGTAAATGTAGGCAGTCTTTTCTACTATCGCATCTGATAACTGGATGATGCTCCGGAGTCTGTCCAGCTCAACAAATGCACGTCGAAGACTCCGCTCGTCCTGTCCTTTTACCCTAAAATCCCATGCCCGCAGCCTGTCAAAGGTTGAACGCATGGCTGCATTGAGCCCACTGCCAGCACTCTTGTCAGGCCTGCCAATGATCGTTGAGAGACCCATGCCTGAGCGTGCCAAGGAAGTCGGGCTTGCCCTCAATTTGCTCCTCGGCTCGCTGGCAAGGATGCTCCAGCCTTCATGCTCGTCACCTACTCTCTCATGGATGACAAAACCGCATTTAGTGCAAATTAGCTCACCTGACTCTACATCAATTATCTTCTGGCCGTCGCCGCAGTTGGGGCATATTATTACATTGTCCGCGGGCTTCATCATATAATGTGAGCAGGTGCGCTGTATCAGATATAATACAATTAGATAAATGTTTTAGAAGAACTTGATTGTGTGAAAAACCTTAGCATCACAGGAGAAATGTTCTGAAGCTGTTAAACTAAATACTAAAAAGACAACAATTGCCAATAACTTCTATCGACTGAATATATGGGCTATAGGGTAATTTGTGAGCGTCATAGTCTAAAGCAATTCTGCAGCACAATGAGCGAGGCCAAAGCGGCTCAAATTCAACATAGACGAGAAGGAGGATGCCTAGAAGCTGAAATCAAGAAGCCAAGAAGGCAGTAAGAAAACCCAATTGCTTCACACTAAAGATTAGATATATATGTTTATTCCTCAGCACTATATGCAGGACGTAGTGAGGATCTAGCATCTTCTCGAACATCTATTACAATCCTAGTAATTTATTGATTATAAAACACGATATATGTGTATCTTAGAGTCAGAAAACAGTTCAGTAGCTCTTAAATTGAATCGACTGCATAGGACTGATTACAATGGGTATAACATCAGCTTCCTCGGAGATATTTGAAAAGGAGCATACAGACAAGAAGGAATATTTAAAAAATGAATTAAACTCACTTGGAGTTGAGCCCAAAAGAAAGAATCAACTAAATGACAATGAAGAACTTCAAAACCTTTCAGACAATATCAAACAGGCAATGTTTCAGGATTATAAAATAGCATATAGTGAAAAAGGCGATGTGCATGAAGAAGAAGCAAAATCAACTGTTACTGTTGGATGATTAATATTTATTGCTATATCGCATTGACTGTATTTTCATATCACAGAATTAAATGATTTTGGCTCTCACTGAGTCTGCGTCAGAAGTGAATCGCACCTCCAAAATTTTAGCAAAATTTGTCACTTCGTAGTTACGTGTGTGCAACTTCTTCGCTTCAATGGTCTTTTCATAATAATCTAATACTTCTAGAAATTATTAGAGCACTGCCTCTAGTCAATTACAGATAATTATTGGCTAATATATATTGAAGATTGTTTTTTCATTATGTATCCCTATCCCGATCAAATGCTAGCCAGTAGTATTCTTAACATTCATCTGATAAACTGCCATTATCGTTCTCCTTTTATCAGGCTCTTGGTCTAGCACAAATTTGTAAAATAGCTCATTAATTACTGTAGACTCATTGTCTAAATTAAGACATTCTACAAGTGTAGTGAGCTTAGTTTCTGCTTCTTTTGTTAATTCTATCCGTGGCATATCTAATCTCTCTACCTGCTATCTTCCTTCTTCCTGGTTCAGATTCTTCTCTCCCCTTCTGATATTATTATTGAGGAGAGTTAGATACATTATACCTTCTGCCTAATAATTATAGAAACACTATGTTTCCTAGTCTACATTCATAAAACGACTACTGATGCGCATGACCTCAAGAATACAAAAC
>DAINBL010000069.1:4669-6573 GCA_036732945.1 Nitrososphaera sp.
CGTGACATTAACAGAATTGATATGATTGCTTTTTTAGCCCTCTGTAAATTCATCGCAGAGAAAGCATATTGCCAGAGCACCAAGTGAATCTATCCATAGGTCTATGGCCATATCCCATGGCTCAGTTTGAATAAAACCACTTGGGCCATTATAAGTTGCATAAATCCATTCGTATACTTCCCAGAGAACAAATGCAATCCAGGAGGCAGCTATGCTGACGTTGTAGTAGTATTTTCTATTTCTAGTCAGGTAAACATTTAGAACAATTGCAGTCAGCGCCATTCCCGAAAGCCCATGTGTAAACCTGTCAATCGGCGTTATATCATAAAGATGAAATGTATATTCTGCAAGAAAGTGAGAGCCAAGTGCCACTAACGCTAGAAAAGAAGTAAAAAATAGCCATTCCCTGCTTGTGTATCGATTATCTTATGCCCGAAAAGCTTTTTTTCTATATTGTAATTGCTACTGCTATGTTGAGGCTCACGATGATGCTTCTCTGTGATCAATGCTCTATAAAGCAGATAAAATGCTATAGCTAATAGCACCAAAGAGATTATTGGATTTTCAAGCCAAATGGGGCCATGCATTGATGCAATTGGTTCGAGCCTAGTTGCTAGTTAAAAAGTTTGTACTATTTACCATCCTTGACAAGGGCCGTGATGATGCCTTGTAGATATACATACGAAATGTGATTGTTGTTTTTTAGGCTTTGGTGTTTACCTTGTACAGTTGGATTTTATTTATTAAAACGCGTTGTAACGTAGCTATCTCGTACGAGGGTTGTTGTGACAGTTGATCGTTTTTATGAGACAGATACCCTTACTTGAATCTAATTTTTTCTACCATTTAAGCTACTCCAATCCTCTAAATACTATAACTAACCGTCTTTTTTCATGTCCAATATTAGGTGTAGAACAGCAGGCACCTCTACAATAGGTGTAAGCACTCTCTCAATTCTACTTATGGCATTGCTGGCTTCCATATCTGGTCTAAATATATCGTCGTTTAGCCAAGAAGAAAACAATGATGGTAATGATGATGATATCTCACTAATTTTAACGAAGGATAAGATAGGCGTCTCTCCGTTTAACTAGCAGCTCACCAGCTGTGACGGCGGCAACACCATGAGAGCGATGACGATAATAATAATAATACTAATAGCAGTAATAGCGGACTTCTTTTCCCTCCGAGCTTTTCTGAAATGCTTTCCTTGTAGTCTTTGATACGTCTCGCTTCTTTTCTCTTTTAAAGAGTGGAGCGTGCCACCTGCGTGAAAATGTCCTGACCTGCTAGGATGATACCATCAAGTGATGCCAGCTGTTACAGGTGTATTCATAGAAGAGCTCATTACAGATTACATAGGCACATTCGTCTAGTGGTCATGGTCATCATCTTCTTAGCCGTAGTTTTTCTCCACATAAAAATGCCAAGGATAGCTCCTTGAGCAAGTAGTGCCCCCTCTCTCGGCGCTCAGTAATTACTCTATATGGCTATCGCATGTGATCCTTTTATTCTTCTTACTCTAGCGCACTGGCGATGGTAGTCTGGTTCCCCGTAGTAGTAGGGGCACCATCACCATCAATCTCAAATGGAAGCGTTCCACCCTTCCATTCCCACTCCCTAAAACGGGCTCCCTCAGGAGAGGATTCAGTTTGACCTATTGCCACCATGTTGTCAAGGAATGCTAGCTGCCCAGTAGAGTTTGTACTGAAAAACGTAACAGAAGTTGAATTTCCTGTGCCATCAGGATTTGTACGACTGAGCAAAACAAAGGTGATAGTTGCATTTTCTTCTTCTTCTTCTTCTGCCCCATCCTCAGTCATTATAAAGGCTTGACCTTGATTAATGGAAAGTCCGTTAGGTTGAATATTGATTGTGACGTTTCCTGTCTCTGTTGAGTTTAT
>DAINBL010000070.1:0-6561 GCA_036732945.1 Nitrososphaera sp.
TATAATTAAATAACAAGGCAAATGAAGACAATTCTAATGGTGCCGTGAGCAAGAAGAAGGTCTATGTCACAAGAAGGATACTAGAGCCTGCCATTTCCATCCTCTCCAGGGAATGTCAAGTAACCCTGAACAAAAAACCCCGCCCGCCAAAGAGGGCAGAGATATTGAAAAGCGTTGCTGGGAAGGCTGGCATCCTCTGTACGCTGACGGATAGGATAGATGCAGAGGTGATGGACAAAGCAGGTTCGAACCTTAAAATCATCAGCTCATACAGCACAGGCTTTGAGCATATTGATGTCAAGGAAGCGACGGCAAGAGGTATCTATGTCACCTATACGGCCGATACCCTTGCTGAAGCTACAGCAGACTTGGCATTTGGCCTTATCCTTGCTTGCGCACGCAATATTGTAAGTGCAGATGAATATACCAGGAACAAAAAATGGAAGATTGCATGGAGTCCAGACCTAATGCTCGGCTATAATGTCCACAGCAGCACCCTAGGCATAATTGGGCTTGGTAGGATAGGATCGGCAGTGGCACGCAGAGCAAGAGGATTTAACATGAAAGTCATCTACTACAATCGCAAGAGGAACCAGCAGCTCGAATCAGAGCTCAGAATAACTTATGCAGAACTTGACGAGCTGCTTGCTCAGAGCGACTTTGTGTCAATACACACAACTCTGAATAGTGACAGCCACCAACTGATAGATAGGACAAAATTGCGATTGATGAAGAAAACTGCATTCTTGATAAACACTGCAAGGGGACAGGTCGTAAAAGAAGTCGATCTTGTCAGGATCCTCAAGCGCAACCAGATTGCTGGTGCTGGTCTAGACGTTTTTGAAACTGAACCTCTGCCAAGGTTGAGCCCACTTTTGAAAATGAAAAACGTGGTATTACTGCCGCATATTGGAAGCGCCACATATCAGACACGCTCCAAGATGGCCGAAGTTGCAGCAAGAAACTTGCTTGATGTTCTAGTAGAAAAAGAACCTAATCCCAAGTTTCTAGTAAACCCAGAAGTAAAGAGCGTACGGCCATTTTAGGATCATTTTTTGTAGGCTCACAGGAGTTTTTTGTGTCTCTCTCTCTCTTCATTACTTCTTTGACTCCCACTCTTTCTTCTTTCTATCGTATTCTGCACGGCTGTACGTCGGCCTAGCAGGATGACCCATCACTACTGTATCAGGCAGGACATCCTTTGTCACAACTGAAGCCATTGCAACCACGCTGTTTCTCCCCACTCGAATACCCGGTTTGAAGACAGACCTTCCGCCTATTATAGCACCATCCTCCACTATCACCCCGGCCATCTTGGGGCTCATTGGGTAAGGATCATTTGTGAATGCAGCTGCCGGCCCAATGAAAACATTCTTGCCAATAACTGTGAGGGGTGGGATGTAAACTGACCCCTCAATTCGGGTATTGTCGCCTATTTTGACCTTGTAATCTACATGCGTCAGCGAACCTATCATGACATTGTCTCCTATTTCAGCTTCTTTCCCCACGTACGCAAAGTGCCATATTTTGACATTCTTCCCGATCCTGGCACTCTTGTCAACATGGTTTGTCACGCCTGGTAATGCGGTATAGTTGTTGTTGCTGCTGTTGCTCATTCCTTCATAAATGCCATGGATTTCCTTGCCTTATAACTTTCTCAGGGATCTTATCTTGCCATTTCCTCAGGAACTCAATGTCCTGGTTCTTTTGCTTTTCTCTAAGCTCGTCTGGCAGCATGATAGGTATCTCATCAATTATTGGGTAATAGCGGTTGCACTTTGTGCAAAATAGAATACCCTCTTTGACTGTCTGACCTTCCGAAACGATCTGGAAAAGCTCTAGCGGATAGTGCTTGTCTATGGGGCATGCAAGAATATCAAGCATTGACTTGTTCATTTCAGATCCAAATACACAGGCGAGCCAGTGTTGCTTGACAGTATAGCTGCCTCTGCCACCTTTGTCACATTTGTTGCATCCGCAGCAGTCACGACTATCTTTGCCTTACCTTCTATGGATTCAACAAAATTCTTCAGCTCCAATGTTAGCGGCTCTTGGAACTTCCGACGCGGTACTATGGTAGCTTCGGCATGGTCTATTCTGATCTCCTGTGTTAAAAAATCACCGGAAATAATGCCGTCAGTGCATACAGCACTAAAAGTCCTCACCTTTTTTGGAGTGAGCCAGTTGGATGCGATGATGGCTACTTTTTGCCCCTCGAAGCCAAGCATTATGGTTGCAAAGTCCTCATGTGCATGAAAATGCTTGCCAGCACGCGCAAATATGACGTGCGGCGGGGTCCCAAAGAGAAATATTGCCGCATCAATGTCATGCACCGATGTATCATATATTATCCCTACATCTGTGATATGTGGCGGCATCCTGTTTTCCCTGTGGAACTCGATCATCATAGGATCGCCATACACCTTTCCCTCTACAAGCTTGCGCGTGTCGCTAATAGCTGGGTTAAACCGCTCGACGTAGCCAGATGTTAGAATTAGCTTCTTCTTATCTGCAATCTGTGTCATTTCTTCACATTCTTTTGAAGAGAATGACATCGGCTTTTCAACAAATATGTTGATGTTATGTTCCATAACCTTCTTGGCTACAGCCGCGTGTGTGTTTGTAGGTGTACACACTAAGCAGCCATCAAGCCGTTCCTTTTCCAGCATCTCGTTGATTGCGGAGTATGCCTGTGCGCCATGTCTGCTTGCAATCTCCTTAGCCCTTGCAAGGTCAAGATCGCATATCGCGGCCAGGCAGTCAAGTTCCCTCAACACTCTAGCATGGTTCTTGCCCCATCCGCCAACACCTATAACGGCAACTCTGGTGTTGGGACTGCTGGTGCCTACCATACAGGGGTCAACCACTCCATGTACTCTTTGGCTTCGGCAGACACCATCTTGGCATACCTCTCGCGGATGCTTTTTGTCAATGGACCTTCCTTTCCGCTTCCAACAGGGTGACCATCTATACTGGTCACCGGGACTATTTCTGCTGCAGTGCCGGTAAGAAATATTTCGTCAGCCATATACAGTTCAGTCCTCGCTATCTGGCGCTCGATGACTGTGTAACCCAGGTCCTTTGCTATCGTCATGGCAGTTTCACGGGTTATCCCTTCAAGGGCTGAATCGGCGAAATGTGGTGTATAGATCTTACTGTGTCTGACAAGAAAAATATTTTCGCCAGAAGCCTCACTTACGTTGCCGTACAAATCAAGCAGAATCGATTCGTCGTAACCGTTGTGCTTGCTCTCCTGTGTTGCCAGAATTGAATTGAGGTAGTTACCTGCAGCTTTAGCAAGCGGTGGGGTCATGCTGTCATGGATGCGCCTCCACGAAGAGACACATGCCCTGATGCCTTCGCCCTTAAAGTATTTTGCAAACGGGAAGGTGATTATAACAGTATGAGTGGGCGAGTCCTTTGTCACATTTAGGTCAATGCCATGCAGACCTACAAATGTCAGCGGGCGTATGTAGCACGACTCTTTAATCTTGTTCTCTTGCAATAGCTCGACTGTGGCATTTGCAAGTTCCAGGGCAGAGTATTTGAGCGAAATTGAGTAAACCCGGGCTGAGTGGTGAAGTCGCTTCATGTGGTCTTCCAGCCGAAAAATATAGAGGTTGTTCTTGGTTGCATAGGCACGTATACCTTCAAAGACAGTAGTGCCGTAATGGAGGGCGTGTGTATAGATTGGAACTTTGGCGTCTTCCCATTTCACGAGCTTGCCATCAAACCAGACAAACTCGCCGCCTTTTTCCTTCATGTATGAAGCCACAATCCCTCGCTGGCTTATAAAAATCTTGAACTACTTGTAGCCTTCCTTGGGGAATTTCATACCCATCACCCTCGTCGTACTATCTTCCATTCTTGCAAACTTGTCCACAATGTTCCAGTTCTTTTTGATGATTTCTGCTACTGCTTCAGGCACTTTTCCCCGCCACTCTTCTTCACTGTCACCTTCAACCACCTGTCGATAGAGTTTTATCCTGATCGAGGATGCGGAAACTTCAAGCCTGTCAGCTTTGAGCGGGTTGAGCCTGTATGCTTTGAGCATAAGCCGCTCGGCTTTGTCTCCGGTGTATGAGACGAACCTTTCCTCATTTATCTGTGTGATTATCTGGTTGCGGAGTTGCCATGACCGTGACGAAAGGAGCGGTGGCATGTACTTGTTGTACGGCGCGTAAAAGGTATAATCTGGAAGCACTGCGACGGAGTCGCCAAAGACAGATTCAACCATCTGCTTGCGTAGCGGGTACGAAAACGGGAAGCTCTTTGTGTTTACCTCCTGTCCGTCTTTGATGAAGCGCACGGGGAAAATGTAGACGCGATAGTCCTTTTTGAGCGTCGAGATTATTGATTCGTGAGCATTGGTCATCGGGTTTAGGTGCACAAGATAGATCGCAGCAGCGGCGGTAGTAGTAGTACTCATGATTTAACATTGGAATAGTATAAGGAAGGGATAATAAGAAAAAGGTAAAAGAAACAGCAGGCCTAGCTCTTCCTTATCTCGATTTCAATGGTAGAGACGTTTCTCGTCCTGCCGTCCTCCGATTGGACTGTCTCAGATCCAATCCTTACGTCGCCTATCTTGTATCCCGCATTTTCCATCCTCTTCAACGTGATCTGCGATACGTCTACTGCTCGTCCAATGCTCAGGCCCCTTGCCTTGATTGTCACTTTTGGCTGGTTGGCCAACTGGATCAGAGTAGACGTCACATATGTCATGAGCGGTTTCTTGCCAATGTATATTGTATCGTGGGGTCCTTCTCTGTGTGGGGTTGTCTGTTCTTGTGATGGTTGTGGTGGTTCTGACATGCATGGGTTAAAGATGTAGGGATAATTTAAGTCAACGGTCAACAATGCATCTCTAACTCCAATCTCAACTTTTTTGATTATCACTGGCGATATATCATATACACAGAAATATGTAGGCAGGCATGCATACTATAATATCAGTTGCATTTGTTTGGCAAGAGCGGCAATAGCAGCAACAAGTGGAAGGCAGAATATGACGATAGGCTCTACAAGATCTATGACTGGGGCGGCAACCTTGCAGGTTACATGTTCCCAGCTTATCTGGATATCGAGCCTAAAGAAGAAGATGAAGATGAAGAAGATGAAGAAATTATCGCTGAGCTGAATAGAATCCACGCCCAAGTCACGCAAGGAACACTTTTGCTGCCAATGGTCAAGCTGAACCTGCTTGATAACAATGAAGGAATGGATATGGACTATGTCATTTCTTCACTTGAAGCAAATACAGAGAGAACTAACAGGTGGAAAAAGTGGCTGCACGATAACGCCGAACCATTCAATATTGCAGGTTCTGCCGTGTATACTGCAAGAGAAGATCGCAACATGCTTTCAATAGCGCTTGGCATCGTTGCAACGTTCAGTCTAGGCGAAAAGGAAGTGCGCGACTTTTTATCTCCATTGCTTGACAAGCTGCATGAAGACGGGCTTCTCTGATTTTTTATATATATATGAGAAGGCGCTCCAGTGATATGCAAGCATGAAGATACAGTTTGCACACCATCTAGTTTGTCTCCAACACGCCGATAAGCAGCTGCGCCTTCATCTTGAGAGCCTTGAGATGGATGGGGCAAACGAGTGTACAGAGGGATTTCTGAGATGCAAAGAGTGTGGCACAATATACCCCATAATACAGGGCGTGGCAGTAGTGGTCAAAGACTTCTTTGCCTATACTGCAGGCCGGTCTCAGATGTACGGCAGGTGGCTTCTGGACAGCAGGACAAAGGAGATGAAGCAATTTTTGAAGGAGGCTGGTTCAAAACTTGCGCCTGGCTCGGTATCAAATGACAGGTACGAAGAGGGCGGCAGCTGGTTCATCCCTTACAGGTGGACTCAATACGAGCATTCTGTAGAAGATAGGCTGCTCAAGTCGCTCCGGTGGAGATTAAAGCCAAATGAAGTTTACAACAGGGTAGTGCACAGTATCAACCCCAAAATGGATGGGATTGCACTTGACATGGCCTGCTCAATGGGCTATAGTACTTTGCTCCTTGCACAAAAGTATGCGTTTGCAATTGGCATAGATATCTCCTTTTCATTCATCCTGGAAGCCAGAAAAAAGATGTACGAATTAAAACGTGGAAACGTTGAGTTTTGTGTGTCTGACTTGCGGAACACGCCATTTAACCCCGGCAAGTTTGACCTGATACTTGCGTTGAACCTGCTTGAGCTCGTGGATCCAGAAAAGCTTCTGGCATCAATACACAGGCTGCTCAAGCCGCATGCCGATATGATAATCGCTGATCCGTATGATTATAACCGCGACCCGCCAGCGGAAAAGATCTACAATGCGCAATCTTTCCGTAGGTTTTTGGAAAACTCAGGCTTTGAAATAGGGGAAAAGAGCAGCAGAAATGAGTCATTTATCCCATGGGTTCTCAAGGTAAATGAGCGAGCATATCTGTTTTATTTTGTAGACTATATCAAGGCTAAGAAGTTGTCGAAGCAGAAATTTTAATAATACAACCAATCAAACATATACATGCCAACAGCATACGTCCTTATCAATTGCGACTTGGGTTCTGAAGA
>DAINBL010000071.1:0-6480 GCA_036732945.1 Nitrososphaera sp.
CAGTAATTATACACAAAAACCTAAGTCCGATATTAGAAGCCGCTTCATTGATGGTCCTATTTCATTGAACAATCGATACCCCGAGAACACAAGCTTAAATTTTAGCCCTGGAATTCGAGTCAATTTTTTATCCAAATCCAGGCGCCTGCTATGAAGGCTAGAGACAATTATCGAGGTGTCAGAGGGTAACTTCTCGCTCAAATATCGCTAGCGATAATTTATAAGTGATATTGTGCATAATATACATTAAATTGATTAGCCAAAAGAAATCAAATCAGTCAGACCTGCCTTTTGGAGTTAGGGCGACTGCTGCTTTAGGTATTTCAATAGCTGCAGATGCGCTAGACTACATTGGCGCTCCCATCTTTGCGCTCCCCATTGTTGGCGACGTCGTTGATGCAATCGTGATGGCTATATTGTATCACCTAACCGGTAGCAAGACTTCTACAGCTATCAACTCAATAGAGTTCATACCACTTATCGGTGATATGATACCGGCATACACAATATCAACACTCTTGTGGATTCTAAGATCATCATACAAAACAAAGGACAATGACAGTATTCCGATGAACCAGTCAAATCGCACAGGTTCGATCAGAAGAACTAATGATCATATTGACTATAGAACCATCGGTGACCGAGGTAGCATCGCACAGGAGAGCCTTAGAACAAAGGCAAGCCGACTTTATGCTACGGTCAGAAGCAGAGCACGCTGAAAGCAATCGCAGCACCTATTCGGGATCAATATCAGCTACCGCACCATTTTGTCACACGGTTACAAAAGACTTTAAGCGCGCTATCCATATAGTCATGGGAAGGATGAACATACACACAAAGACTAGGGATTTAAATTCCTCTCCATTTGTCAGCAAGACTTTTAGCTCTTACATTCCATAGTAGCGGTACAATCTTATTATAAAAGTGATATTACTTCGCAGCCCGTCAGACCATGCTTTTACCTAAGATAGATGGGAGGCTAGTTGAAGCATTGTGATAAATGATTCAATCTTAAGGCCCCCAAGAGGGGAATTGGGTACGTACAAAGCTGGTGATTTTCCAAGATTAACGTCAACTGCTTCTGGTAATCTTTGGTTTCATAGTCTCTCTGCTTTATTGACCATAGCTCATTTTTTCTCACATCAGGCTGAATCCCTTTACATCTGTTGGCTTAGCTTTTTTATAGATTCATTTATAAATACCTTTATTCGGGAGTATGTGCTACACTCTGTGTATATGTTCCAAGATTCTTCTTATTTATCCACGATATCCAGTTGAGTAACAATATGAAGCAGCAACATCTCAAAGTTGTCACTTCAACGGCTCCCTATGTAACTATCGCCAATGCGCTGCATGCTGTTCAGCTAGCGCATGAAGATGGATTTTCTGGAATAGAACTCAACGAAGATCATCTTCATTGCCTTATACAAACCAAGCCAAACTGCCTGAACCTGATGCGCGAATACAGTACAAACAAGCGCATGGTTAATTCTCTTCATAGGACGCTTTTTCGGCCAAGCATTGATTCAGAAAACCAAACGGAAAGAAAACGCGCAGTAGAATACACATGGAAAACGCTGGACTATATGGAAGCTGCCGGAATTTTAAGAATGGTTCTGCACAGTTTCAGTGATTTGCCTGCTTTCTTTAATTCTAAATCAGAACGCGCTAATAAGGTGGGATATTTTCTCGGATGCAGGGTAGTAAAAAGCTATGGAATCTTGGCTCCTGTCCTGAAGGCTTACCGGCAAATGAGAAAAGAAGAGATAGAGGCATCCTTTATGCGGTCGCTTGCTGAAATTGCAAAGTATGCTGCAGATAAGAAAGTCGATGGTAAACCCATTGAGATTGTATTTGAAGAACATTATTCAGATGCTATAGATTATGACAATATTTCATATGGAAAAGGGAATTTCGCTAATGTGATCCGAGGCATCGATACGGCACATCAGCTAATAAGAACTGGACATAATACAGACCTATCCAAGATATTTGAGTCAATCCACTTCCACGCAGTCGATACAAATGGTATAATAGATGATCATAGGACATTGGGCAGGGGCAAGGTAAAGTTTGAAAATAGCATATCGGACATCATCGAAAGAAAATTAACAGACACTATCATAATAGAAGATAGTACAAGGAATAGTGCACTAAAGTCCAAGGAAATGCTGACATCCATGATAAAAAAACGACTAAGCGTGGTTAGTTAGTTCATAATATATGAAATATGATTCTCAATCGAGAGAATCAACCTTGCTTGCTTGTTTCAACACTTTACGGTTCAGATTACATGCCTTTCTTAATACAAACTGAGGAACCTCTGTTTCCCTTCTCTCATTCATCAATTTCCTTTTTCTTCAATAACTTTAGCCTCGTCAGTTTTGCCATAGACAATTCAAGGACGTGGGCTTTTAGATTCAAATGGTTTTTTATTTAAATCCCAACGAGCGCGCTGCCAACTACATCCCGTCTTAATTCTGAAGGTTTCTATATTGCATTCCCTGCGATTCAAGGTACATCCATACTGCTTGAAACTACACACCAGCCGGGTTGTGTATTGTTGCTAGTGCTTGAGGCTCCTCTGTGTGTTTTGGCGAGCAATAACAGATATAATCGTCTGGATTGAGTCTTCCATGACAGATACATTTACACTTGCTGTCGGATGATTGCGGTTTGTTGAATTGCATCAGCATCTGCCTGTAGAGGAGTAGTAGTAGGATTCTTTATTTCGTGTTATGCAGATTTTTCTGTTCTCTGCTCTCAACCTTCTTCTTATGTTCTTCTCTGGCGTGATGTAGTCTATCTTTTTCATGAATGAATTCCTTGCCGCATTCATGGCATTTTACAATTGTGTGGTGGTGGACGTGCCTTGCATGACTAATTAGTTCTTCATGGTTTGCGAATTTTTCGCCGCATTGGTCACAAACATTTTCTTTATTATGGTGAAGGATGTCCAAACTGTTTCTTCTGTATAACCTGAAGTCGATAGCTATTAAAAGATTTTTCATTCCCTGCAACCTCCCACATCCTGTGTGCATCCAAAGTGCTTTATGTCGTACGAACATTGGATAATATATGTAGCATAACAGATGATATGGGCGACAGATAAGTTGGCGTCGAGTTGAAGGGTTGCAACTGTACGCTGATCATCCATGGAATATATCGGTACATGGAAAGATGCAGGAGATGGTGATGCCACCAAAATCTTTGTTTATCAAACACAGCGGGGGAACAAAAAAGAAAACGGATAGGCTAAAGAATGATGATGTATAAGGAGCAGTACATATGAGCGAGCAGAAGGACAAAACTCCTGAGCAGGTATCAGATGAAGATTACAAGGTAGCTCCAACAAGTGCAGATGAAGAGAGACTGAAGAAACATCATGCTGGTGCCTATAACAAAGAACAACAACAAGCAACCGGCGAAGACTATCAGCTTCCCACAGATACAAAGGTGAAAGAGGAGCTAAGAGAAGGAGTAGAATAGAGCGCTTAGCGTCACCCTCTAAAGCATATTTAGAATAATAATCATCACCACCGAGAGAAAACACACATCAGTTATCAAAGAGGGTTAGAGATAGAGAGAGAAAATTCTAGATTATATGCTCTAAGAGGTCCAGAAGTTTGTGGTGTTTCAATGAGATCTTTTCTAAAAAGGTGTCTTGAGCGATAGGCACGGCGTGAACACAGGGGCGGAACTCCAGCGTTGATTATTATTGAATATTGAATGCCAAGCTCGCTGAAAGATTTAGACATAGTAGTTAATGGGCAGCCCCTCCCGTCTGGGTCCTTCTTTACTAATATATCCTTAATGTTCAAGAGTTGCTTCCATGACAACAAAACGATTCAAACAAAAGCAGCAAGAGATCTTGGTTGTGTCTGCCCTAGATTTGCTTTCCCTCAATCATACAATAAGCAAGGAACCAGATATTTCAGATCATAAAAGCGTAGAAGAGCTAGAGAGTGCTAGCAGCCGTCCTGCAATCTTAAACCTCAGGTTCCCGTTTGAATTAAAGCCTGACCAAATAAAGGCAGTGGAGGCTTGGCTTACCAATCAATACAAGGGGTCAATCATTTACGGCAGTGGCACTGGCAAGACAGAGATTGCATTTGAATGTGCCAGAAAGGCAGCTATTATGAAATGTACTGAGAGGTTCAATATCCTAATGCTAGTGCCGCGAATTGTTCTGATCGAACAAAACTACAGGCGGCTTACCACATATGGGATACAACCGGAAAAAATAGGCAGATATTTTGGGGAGCAAAAGGAGATTCGAGAGATAACAATCAGTACCTATCATAGCGCCGTCGCCAACCTTGACATTCTAAAAAGAGCAGATATGGTGATTCTTGACGAGGTCCACCTTGTAAGTGCAACAGCGCAATCATTTAGCAGGATATTTGATATTATCTTGGAAGGCAGCAAGGCACTTTTGGGACTAACGGCAACTATTGATGAAGTTGATCCGAGGAACCAACAAATCATGAGAATAATTCCGCCAGCTAGAAAATACCTCATCAAAGATGCAGTCTTAGACGGACGCTTGGCAAGGCCGATTATCAACCCAGTAAAAGTGAGTCTGACAGAGCAGGAGCGAAAAACCTATGATGAATATACCATGAAAATAAGGACTATCTCTGCCCGGTTCAAAAGATATGACGCTAATGCAATGATGGAGCTAGCAAAACAAGGAGGCTTTCCAAGCTGGCAAGCAAAGGCTTGGTTCCTAAATGTCAGGAAAAGAAAAGCGCTGCTTGCTTCAGCAGAGAACAAGCTAGCAACGGCGATAGAACTGATAAAGACGAAGCACCCCAACCAAAAGGTGATGGTTTTTAGCGAAACGCTTGAATCTATCCGCAAACTAAAGCAGCAGCTCAAATCTAGAGGCATAGATTCAATGCTAATTGACAGCAGGATGCCGTCACTTAGTAGGCAAAAGGTACTATCAAAATGGGGAAAAAGATTCTATCCTCTGCTTTCCGTCCATACTCTTGAAATTGGCTTTGACGTCCCCGAAGTCGGAATAGAGATAATTCTGGCATCAACTTCTAACATGAACCAGATAGTGCAGAGAGTAGGAAGAGTGCTACGAAAAGTGAAGGGCAAAGAGACAGCACTGGTGTATGTCATATATGTGTCAGGTAGCAAGGATGATAACGTCTTGAAGTGTGTGAAAAGTGCTATAGATACAGCAGCAATGGGCGAAACTGCGACACTAAAAAATAACGCCGGCACAGTTTAGAACTATACAGTCAAAGCTAGGTTAACATGCTTGCCCGATGTCAGACATCTCGATGCATCTCTTCGTGCCAGTAGCGCACGCAATAGTAGCCTGTTACCTGAAATATCTCTGCTTTCTTCTGAGAGCAGAGCACTCCAATTTAGTGCTCTTATTCTTCTAGCCCGATGCCTTGCTTTTGGTTCATCCCGTCTTGTCACCCCAGCGCGTCAACCTATTGTATATAAATGTCAGTACTGCTAGCGCTACAACAGAGATAGTTATCAGAATGGTTCCTATTACTATATGACCATTATGAGGAAGCCCTAGGCCAATGCCTGAAGCTATATGGATCTCATGTGGTGCTGACTTGTAAAAAAGACCTACTCCAATTACTGCTCCTACTACAAGCAAGTACTTCATCAGAACACCGGCTCTGGCCGCGACAGCAACCACGATGACAAGACCAAGGCCGTACAGCAGGTCTGCAAAAGGAGTCAGAACTGCGAGTCCCGATTCCATATCGATGACTCCGCCTAAAACTAGCCCGATGCTGATGAATCCGAGCGCAAACCCGACTAGGTGGAAAGTCAGGCCAGCTATCCCGTACTTGCGCACATTTACTGCAACCCTACTGAACTGCTCAGACAATTCTATCGAACCTCTACATATATTCTAGATAAAAAAAGAGAAATAGCCTAGCTAGTGCCACATTCCCCCGCCAAACCTGTGTTGGTTGCCGAGTCCATGCCATTCTCCAAACCCTCCATGTCCGCCCCAGGCCCCAAACATCATCGGATTGCCAAAGGAGCCCAATGACTGACCTTCAGACGTGTAGAGCACATGGCCATTTCCAGCGTCGACTACTACCAAGTGTCCCGTCTGGTTCGCTGCATCTGCTGCAAAGAACGTGTATACAAGGTACCCCTGCACTATGCCAATATGTCCGCCTAGCACAGTCCCATTTGTTACCTGTCCCTGTGCAGTTTGTGCAGCTGCTACAAACGGCACCTTTACATTTTCATTGATAAAGTTACTTGCCTCATTTGCAAGACTCACCGAGCCATTTATTTGGGGCAACCCTTGACCTGACCAACTCATCATCATTCTCTGCTGCTGCTGCTCTTGTTGTGCAGTTGCCTGTGCTAAAGACGACGCCACTAAAACTGCAGATAGTGCGCCTACAGCCAGAACTGCCACCACTATTATTACTTTCTTGCTGAGAAAGTTTTTTGTTGTTGACATGCCTAAACTTTGTG
>DAINBL010000072.1:0-4361 GCA_036732945.1 Nitrososphaera sp.
ACGCGCAAAGGCCCGGTGCCTACTGGACCGATTAAAAAGTTGTAAAATGATATCAAAAGCGTGACAAACATTGCAGCTAGGCCAAGGGATGCAAGCGAAGTCCAGTCTTCAAACTTTAAGTGCATTATTAGTACCTGACACTCTACCATGCAGTTGATAATTAAATGATATGGTCCAGCACAAGTGCTCGCTGACCTCCACTTGTACCACAAAGGTCTGGTGATGTTACCAAGCAGGATGCTAGAATACACACAATTATGAACATATAGAGTGCTAGCCAATGATTGAAAATATATCTTCACTTCTTGCCATTGCTCTCTAACCGACATGCTAGTAAGTATTATACAATTTCTGGCAAAATCATTTGGTCAGATGATTCCTACAAGCCCAGCGAGCTCTTTTCTGCATGATGAGCCTAGTATTTCAGCTGACTTTTCTGGTCTTACATTGTTTATGAAAACTCCAAAACCCCGCTCAAGGCCGGACCAGGTGCTCATTTGAGGATAGACTTCAATATGCCAGTGGATCAGTCTGCTGTTCTTCTTCTCCGGCGACAGGTGAAATACAAGGTTGAACGGAGCATTCTTGAGTGCCTTTGACATCCCTCCGAGTGTAGCTCGCAGTATCAATGCAAGGTCATTGATCTCCTTCTGCGTTATCTTTGAAAATGATGTAATGTGTCTTTTTGGATAGATCCAGAATTCATATGGGTAAGTAGGCGCCCAAGGACAAAACGCAATGAAGCTATCGGTCGCAAGAATCTGGCGCGGGCCATTTGATTCGACTCCTATTATGCTACAAGCAGGACAACTGCCGTTCTCGTTCATGAACCTGTGTGAGCCTTCTGCCTCCATCTCGATAACTGGAGGTATAGTAGAAAAAGTAACGATATTTAGGTGAGGGTGGGTTACCTCCGCGCCTGCCCCTGCACCGTTGTTCACATAAATTGAAACATACGTCACACTTTTTTGAGTGTAGAGCCACCTTACGCGGTCTTGGATAACCACAAGGACGTTGCCCCACTGTTCGACAGAAATCTCCGACAGGCTCTGATTGTGGTTTGGCGATGCGACAACTATCTGATGGTATCCGTAGGCTGGCTCGCTGTACAATGGCTTGTCACCGTAGGTTACAGCGGAGTCAGTTACAACTATCGGTTGTTCGCTCTGAAATACCCTTACTGACCAGTCCTCTATTATGCTCTCCTCGCTGTCTGACAGGCGCTGGAGCATACCCTCCTTGACCACAAGCGCAAGAATGGCCGGCTCCGTCATCAACTCATTACCGGGGCAATACGGGCAATTGGCCCCGTCACTAGAGCTGTTCACTGATGCTGCTTGGCTAACTTCCGGCATCACAACAAACTTGTCAAGAACATAATCTTTGCGTAGATCCCCCAAACCTCTCAACCTAGGAAAGGCTCTAGTTGCTTTTAATTAAATGTTCTGTAACTTTTAGCTCCCGAGCGAAAATTCGAAAGCCTTCACGCAACGTAAGCAGATATACTTTTCGTTTCTTTTTATGCCAAAATCTTCTGTCCTTTGCCCGTTACTGTCTATTACTGTGCGCTGGCAGAAGATGCACTGCTCCTCGTGCTCCAATTACCCTAATAATAGAGGTTGGTTCTATTAAGGAGTATATACCTTTTTCACGTTGACATCTAATAGCTGATGGACGTATGAACATGTGTGCATATATATGGCATTGGACAACGATATTAGAAATATCATCGAAGCTGTTATTGAAAATGACATGGCGGCACCAAAGATTCCTAAAAAGCGTGTGCCAAAACTAAAGCATATCTGGAAATGCAATCAGGCTTCTGATTTTCTTTATGGTCACCGAGTAGGCTACTATAAGGGCTTAGCTGAAGGGATGATTCTTGAGCGATACAGGCGTCAACTCACCGAAGAAGAGGATAACGAAGTTTTTGAATTAGTTTCATCATATCTTAAAGTGCTCAGAAAATATTTTGCGTATTATAAAGACAGACGCACAAAAAATTAAATTGCTCAGTCATGCTTTCGTCGCTATGAAGGACATCAAGTTAGTATATGTTTTGCTTGACGGTATTGGCGACCTACCTCACTCTTCGTTGAACGGATTAACGCCGCTTGAAGCTGCATATACTCCTAACCTTGACGCCCTGGCAAGGAATGGCGCGATGGGAAGTGTCATCAGCGTAGGCAAGGGAATAGCACCGCAGTCAGATATTGCGGTTTTCAACATGCTGGGCTATAACTTTAAAGATGGTAGCTATGTAGGCCGCGGAGTCATCGAGTCGATAGGTTGCAACATTGATTTTCGCGAGGGCGATCTTGCTCTGCGGGGCAACTTTGCAACAGTGGATAACAATCTAAAGATAGTAGACCGACGTGCAGGCAGGGCCATTAGCACCGAGGAGGCAAAGTCCGTGTGCAAGACGCTGAGCGACAACATTACCCTCAGCGATAAGAGTGGTTCTGTGACCTTGGAGCCTACCATCGCACACAGAGTGGTCATAAGGTTCAGACATGCCAAGATGAAACTATCTGACAAGATTACCAATACTGATCCTGCATATGATAAAGTAGATGGCATGGGAATAGCCAAGGCAGTCACCAATCAGGATATATATATACAGGAATCTAAGGCCCAGGAAGACACCGAGCCGGCCAAGGTCGCTGCAAGAATGCTTAATGAATTTACTATTCAAGTTGTACGACTTCTAAGCGATCACCCAGTCAACAGAGCAAGAATAGCAGCCGGCAAAATGCCTATGAACTGCATTCTCGCGCGTGATTCTGGCAACAGGTATCCAAACGTCGAACCCATCAATAAAATGTATAACATGAGTATAGGAGGCATCGTTGATATGCCAGTCGAGATTGGAATATCTAAGGTGCTGGGAATAAAGATGTTCCAAGCGGGTGACATCATTGACTATGAGAAAAAAGCAAAAGTTGCTGCAGATAGTCTCAAATTAGTTAATGCAATTTATGTTCACATCAAGGGGCCTGATGAGTTTGGCCACGATGGTAATGCAAGCGGGAAAAAGAAGAACATTGAGGATATTGACAGACGATTCTTTGGCACACTAATGCAGGAGCTAAACAAGATGGATGCAGCCATAGTAATTTCTGGCGACCATTCTACGCCCTGCATTAAAAAGGGGCACAGCGATGATCCAGTTCCCCTGCTGGTTTCCAGCAGCAGAGTAGAACACGATGGAAGCGCAAGGTTCACTGAAAACTATGCCAAGAGGGGCAGGCTAGGCCTTCTTATGGGAGCAGACGTGCTTCCAACAGCTATAAAGATGGTCAGCTAGAGCGGCGAGATTCCCAGAATCTGCCACAGATATTTTCTATAATACACAATAAGGACGAGGCCAACTATTACAGGCGTTATCCCATATTCAAAATAGCCAAATACTATTAAGAAGAGTCCAACGATCAACATTGCAAGCCCTGCCATAGGGTTGATGTACTCAAACTGCAAATGCAGAAGGACGTTATAGAGACAAATCTAAAAAAGCCTTTTGCCTTAAATTCTTCAGACATCCTATAAATTTTTCTTCTCTTATTTCTTACCTTGAACTGGAGCGGCGGCGCCCAAATCCTCCAGTCTGATTACGAGGCTTTTTGGCAAAACCCCCACCGAAAACTTTGGATCCGACTAGCCGGCTTGTCCTGTCTGTCATCGTTATAACAGAGGCATATGGTGTCCTCACTGGACCAATCAACTCCGCCACCCTGCCGACCTTCCTGCCCGATCCATCGATCAGCAGCTCTCCGGATTTGACCCTTTCAGCACCAACAGCACTGAGTTTTACTATTAGTCTACCACTTCTTGCAAGATGTATGATTTCTCCGACCTCGTCTGCTTGAGTGATGGGCATAAGTTGATTACTTATTACCATAGGCTTCTGCGCCTGATATTATTGTTATTTTCCTAAGCAATAAAACGCCGTCGAGTAGCTAGCTGAGTGTGGAAAAAAGAAGCAGCCACATGCCTTCTTCGATACCGCTTTTTATTTCTTGGCGGATTTTTGCGAGCTCCTCTTTAGCAACTTGTTGGCTACTTCGTCAATTATCTGAGACTTTTTGATACCTTCCTTTTTTGCCACCATTATGTAGCCCGACTTGACAAATGATCTACGAGGGAACCTTGCATCGCTGTTTATTTCTTGCTCTGAAAATTGTAAGCCTGCCGCTCTCGCAGCCTCGACTAGATCCTGAACAGTAGGATCAAAGACCGCCAGGTCGCGTTTCACCTTCCTGCCTTGACGTCTTTTTAGGTTCCTGTTAAAGTAGTCAAGCCAAAGCACCACGTGTTCGTAGTCTTTCAAGAGAGTTTCTCAGGCCCGCGGGTTTAAAGACTTT
>DAINBL010000072.1:4461-6407 GCA_036732945.1 Nitrososphaera sp.
CACGTGTTCGTAGTCTTTCAAGAGAGTTTCTCAGGCCCGCGGGTTTAAAGACTTTTATGAAAAATAATAATGCTTACGAGTGTGTGTGTGTGTGTTTCTTGCGTGCGCGCGTACAAGCACTACGTAGCTCCTCTGGATCTTGCTTGCCAGTGAAAGGCGTCGTCGGAGGAAAAGCGCGCAGTGCAGCTGTTGGTGTTGTTGTTAAGTGTATAGGTTATCTCAAGGCTATAGACGTTACCACCACCGCCACCATCACCATCACTCTTGGGGGTAGCCGCACCTGTCCTCTCATGAGTTCTTGTACCACCTTCCAGCCAACTGGCCGGGATGCTAAGCTCACCTACCCATCTGTTAGGCTGCTTGGTGTCCTGAACTAATGCAGTCGAAATTGATGTCTGGCGCTTTATCTTGGTGGCACCCTCCTCTAGCTTGTCAAGGTTTTCCGACTTGGCGTTGTTTATGAGCCTGCAGGCAACCGACCTTACACCTGCACCTAAATCAACCTGAAGCAACAGCCGTCCGGATTCAAGTGAGTTTAGCGACTCGGCAGGCGAAGGTGTGGAATAGAACTCCACCGGATACGGGCAGGCAACTCTGTCCTTTGGATCAGGACCATCCCATGATAAGTACACAGAGAAAAGAGTCCTTGTTTGCTCTTAACGATTACTATATAGCATATCACTAAGTCTTTGTTGTTGTAGTTGTCGTTGCCTTGATCAGAATGGCATTGACCACTCCGTCTTGTCCTGGCCTTGAGACAACTCTAGCTGTCCCGTTCTCACTCTCGATAATGGCGCCCTTGCTGACTACCCCTCTTCTTTCATAGTCCCTGTTTGCTGGGTTCTTGGTGACTCTCAAGATCTTGGATTTGATCACCCTCTTGTTCTCCTGATCAATTACATTAGCAAACTCGGCACTCTTGAAAGCGACTTTGTTGTTGTTGCCTCTAATCCTTCGGGCAACGACCTGACTGGGGCCGACAACGGCTTCATTTGGGTATCTGTCGATCTCGAACTTACGTCTTCCTCTCATAGCAACCTTGCGTCCGCCAGTTAGCTTGCGTCCCCCGAGATTTTCTATCGATTTTCGCATTGCAGTGCAGTAGGTAATTTTTCTCTGCTCTAATTAAGTCTTTTCTGGGAGCGGAGGCTGGCTTCTGGCGGCTGTTCCTGCTTCTCCTGCTGCAGTTGATTGCGATCGGGTATCTTTAGTGGTTGGGCGCTGTTGTATGTGCTTGCTTGTCTTCGTTGTGGTGGCAGTGGTGCTGGTCGTCGTCACTAGCTTACTTTTTACGGCATTGAGATCTGTTATGCCAAAGTAGTTCTGGAACTTAGGCGTCGTTCGGTACACTTTAAGCCGGCCAAGATTTTCATGTTCTACAAACTGCATCTGCTCAAGCACCTTAATGTGAGGATACACCTGACTACCTCTTATCTGAACTAGCCTCTTTGAAGTCACTGGCTGTTCATAAGCAATGTAAGAGAGCGTCTTTAGTGCTCCTGATGGAAGTAAAGGATGTTGAGCGAATTTGCGTACAAGCGGCGTGTATTCTGGCCTCAGCTGTAACACATACTTACCGTCTTCAAGTTGAGCTATCTCAATTGCTCTAAAGGTTGACTTGGTTTTCCTTGCAAGGTCATTTACTATCCGATGAGTCTTTTCCTTCGAGTTAGTACCTGATGCCTTTATCAGCTCGTCAAGTGACAGCGGCCTCCCTGCAGAGTATAAAGCCGCTTCTATTCTAGCAGTAATTTCGGCTTCCGGAAGGGGATGCTCGCGCAAAGTGTGTATGTCTCTCTATCTGTATTCCGAAGAATGGATTTATTATTTTATTGCTCTTTACTGTGGTTATTGTTGTTGTTGTTGCTACTTTATCCTCTGTTAAGACTGAGCGAGTGTCATCTTAATGTCGTCTAAATCTTCTTGTGGGTGATCAAGCTTGATCT
>DAINBL010000073.1:0-6270 GCA_036732945.1 Nitrososphaera sp.
GGCATATGACTTGATATGGATTGAATATACGAGATAGTCTTGCAGAGCCAGCTATATAACACACCTGATGAGCTAAAGAAGCTAATGAAAAGCTGTTTATAGAATAACGCTATCATTTGTGGCCGGTATGTTTCATATATGAGGAGATTTAAAGACGCAGACAGGGCCCGTCGCCCAGTCAGGACAGGGCGCTGTTTCTTTAGAAAAGAAGCGCAAGCCTCCGGAGCCAGTTGTCGTGGGATCGAAGCCCACCGGGCCCGCTAGCCCTATATTATATAATGCAATTTGATAGTCAAATGATGATGGCAATGATGACCAACCAGTGTACATGTAAGGTAAACGCAATGAATGAGGTCATTAGGGTCTGAGGAGAATATCATGCATCTGCTTCAGCACTCTTGCAGTTGCTCCCCATATCACGTTGTTGCCATGGGTGAACTTGAATGCGTCTTTGGCAAGGCGATAATGTTCAGCATCTGGTTCAATGCTTTTGAGTGTTTCAATGAGAGGTACGTCAATCACTGCTTCCACTTCGCTTGCAGAAATCCTGTATTGAGGCAGCATTTCCTGAATTGTTACAAACGGTACAATAAAGTGGTTTGATGTCATCGTACGTACTGCACTCAGGCAGCCAATTATCTGGTCAATCTTGAATGCAATTCCGACTTCTTCTGCTGTTTCCCGCAAGGCGGTCGCCAGCAATGTGCCGTCGCTTTCAACATATCTACCCCCAGGGAAAGATATTTCGCCCCTATGCGACTTCAGGCTTGAACTTCGCTTTGTGAGAAACACATGGGGCCTGTCTTTGTGATAGTGTATTATCACAAGTACTGCAGCAGGCCTTGCAAATGCTGCATCGGCTGGCAGGTATGGCCTATCGACTAGGGCGGGTCTCAGAAACGATAGAATTTGATCCTTCCTCAACAGCTCTGTAAATGCCGCTGGGGCCAATATATGCTCTGGATACTCTTTGCTGTTGACCTCGCATTTAATAAGGCCTCGAGATGTTTTTCAGTATCGTATTGTGCAGTGACATAATGAAGGTAGCCTATGAATTGAACCCGCCAAAAATAGTGAAAGGAGAAAAGTTTGATCTTGTGCAGCTAAAGGGCAACATCCAGCAGATGATAGACCGCGCGTCGCAGCTATATGGCCTTGTAAAGGCGTTTCACTTGACGGACTCAGTCCTTGGCATTCCGCGCGTATCAAGCATCACTGCAGCCAGATACATCAAAGGGCGTATTGATGCAGAAGCAAGTCTGAGCTGCAGTATCAGGGTGCGCGATCGCAATTTTCCTTCCCTATGTCAGACAGTATCAGATGCAATACTTACCGGGGCTGAGAGCGTGCTTGTCTTGATGGGCGATGAACCTGCAGACAGGTTAGGTGATTCAGGCCTCAGGCCCAGCACTGCAGTCAGGATGCTTAAGAAGGAGGGCTATGACTTGAATATCAAACTTGATCTATCATTTCCAGCAAAGGTCAAGGACAAATCGGCTCAATCAATAAGGAATAAGCTTGATGTTATCCCGCACTCGCTTGTAACTCAATCGATTTCATCACTTTCCGACTTGGGCGAAATAACAGACCTTGCCAAGCCCTATGGTATCAAGGTCACCGCAGTAGTGATGGTTCCGTCTGAAAAGAATCGCCAGTCAGCTTCACTGATCGGGCTTGACTGGTCAGAATATGAAAGTAACCCTGTGGATTTCATAAGGCAGGCTGCAAAAATGGCAGACAGAGTGCTCCTGACCTCTCCTAATAGCTTCGCATCAGGACTTCAGCTATTAAGGCAGCTCAAGTGATAAGCTCACCATCATTGGAACTTTTTCTGTCTGAAATTTCACTTTTTATAGAGTCGATCACCTGTCTGTAATAGGGTTGCAGGTTCTCGTCTTCTGGAAGCCGAGGTCTTTTGTACTTTACAGATATCTCATCTTTAATTGTGCCAGGTCTTCTTGTAAACACGATGACTTTATTGCCCAGAACAACCGACTCCAGTATGTTGTGTGTGATAAACACTATTGTCTTCTTTGTCCTGGCCCATATTAGCTGAAGTTCTACCAGCAGTAGGTCTCGGGTCTGGCTATCCAGAGCGGCAAAAGGCTCATCCATCAATAGCACTTCGGGGTCCATAACAAGAGCTCTTGCTATTGCGACCCTCTGCTTCATTCCACCTGATAACTGGTATGTGTAGGCGTCAGCAAACTTGGTTAGCTGCATCATTTCAAGGTAATGCATTGCGCGCTCTTGTCGCTTGTTCTTCTGAACGCCAGCCATCTTTAGCCCAAACTCAACATTGTCTAACACCTTGAGCCAAGGAAATAACGCGTTTTCCTGAAATACCATAATCCTATCAGGTCCAGTTTCAGTTACAGGACGGCCGTTTAGGACTATCTCTCCTTCGGTAGGCTTGTCAAGACCAGCCAGAATATTGAGCAGAGTCGTCTTACCACAACCAGACGGTCCTACTAAGCACACAAACTGCTCATCTTCTATTGTCAGGTTGATGTTCTTGATGGCGCTGATTAGCTTTACCTCATTTCGTTGGACTGCAAGGAATTGTTTGCCTATGTTTCTTGCTTCAAGTTTAGCCATGTTATACCGGAGTCATTATCTGCTATATGAGGTCGCTGGTATCGCCAAACTGCTTCATCCTCTTTACCCGGCTCCTATCTAAAATTGTTATTATTGCGCCAGCTATCGCCACTGCTATGCCAATTCCAAGGAGAAAGACGAAAATAAGTACAGTCATGGCAGAGAAAAGGTCCTTTCTGCCTAAAACATGCTCCCAATCTCCGAAGCTCATCGCAGCTTCAAGTACTCTATCCGTGGGATTTAAGAGCGTCAGATTGTATAGACCCGGTACCTCTGCATCGAATGTCTCTATAGTGATTGGCGGATGTAGATTCTTGTCGACTATGATCTTACCTGTATGATCCATTATTATGACTGAAGCTTGTCCAGCAAATTCTGCAAAAGCGACGACATACATTCCTATGCCTTGGGTGTTGTTGATGTTCTGTCCCATATTGATCGAGCCGTGTGGTTCTATTATGTATTTTCCTTCATGCTGGATAACATTTACGAAATGAAGGCTGTAGTATCCTAGCATAGAAAAGATGATGAGCGCTATTGCCCCACCGGCAGCCAGCATGATAGGGCCTCTTTTTAGATACACTTTAGGAAACGTGTAAAGATGTAATAGTATAAAATCTTATTAAGGCAATTCTGGGAGGAATATCATCTCCCTGTTTTGTTTTGATGATACAGACAATGTGGTCGATTCATAACATTAGAAGAACAACAACAACAACAACAAGAGATAGTATTCCACCGCCGTGTCGCAAAAGGAGTGCAGAATTTCGAAAAGAAAAGAATCCTGCGAACTATAGAATATATTCTACTAGAATGCAATTCTAAAATCCAGTGACATTAAAATGACACGATTCGCGTTTATACCACACGCTTTCATTTTGATCGTTGCTCTGGAAAGTGATAGCTGTAGCGGCTCTTGCTGTTGCGATCGCTGTCGCAATCATTGTCTTTTCTATCCCGACGCAGACGAAATCTGATGCACCTAACCTTAAATTTACAGAATTTACCCCCGACAGAGTGGACATTAGGGTTGGCGAGTCTACCAGGATCTTGTTCAATGTACAGAATCTAGAGACGCGGCCAATCACTGACGCACAGGTAATCATTGTCATTGAACCTTCCGGCTATCAGTCATATCTCACAATACAAAACCAGACAGTCCAGCTTCCAGACCTACATAGCAGGGACGCGCGCACAGGCCAGATTCAGGTTGTAATAAATGCTGCCGGTGCACCGGCAAAGGAAGCCGTTTACACAGTGAAGGGACTATTGTTTATAGAAGGCAACCAGTCAGATGTCCGAGAATTTGAACTTAGAGTAAGGCAGCAGTGATCAAAGTACGAAATATTCTGCATCGGGATGGTGTACTACTATTGCGGCAGTCGACTGATCAGGTACTATTTGACCTGATTCCGTGAGCGTCATGCCAGATTTTTCAGGCTCTAATATCTGCCAGACAAGATGGTGTTGAGAGATATCTGGACAGCTTGGATACCCCCAGCTGTAGCGAAGGCCACGGTCTTGCCCTATTTTTAGTTCGTTTCGAATTTTTGCATTTATCAACTCAGCCATCCCCTCCGCTGTTTCAACTGCAAGGCCGTGCAAATAGTAGGCATCAGCATATCTGTCTTGCTTGTTCCAGAGATCGATTATTTCTGTGACCTTGTTGCCGACGGTTACCGCTTGAAACGCAACGATATCACTCTCGCCGAAGTAATCTGCAAGGCAAAGGTGCTTTTCTTTTGAAGAGCGGGGAAATTCAAACATGACCTGCTTACCGTCTGGCAGGTCGATTGCCAGCCTGCCACTACCTCCTTGTCCAAGTGTCAAATTGTGGCACTTGTAGAATCCATATACTGCGCAGGGTTCAAACAGTTTTTCGCTTAGTACTCGATCTGTCCAACCTCTGAACAAGCTTTCAGGGTCTTGTCCACTTGCACCTTTGCCCCTCATTCCCCACTGCAATACAAACAGCGATTTTTTGTTAATGTATTTCCATACTTCCGTTAGGTCTATCTGATATGGCTCTAGCCTAGTAGGCCGGTTAATATGAGGAGGTATGGGGGACTCTACAGGCTTGATGCCGCTGTGAGGAATTTGAGATTGCTCTACCGCCACGGCCCGCTGCTGTCGCTCATCCCATTTCTCCAGCTTTTGCTGCCACTCGCTTACAAATTGTTGACGATCAGAAGACATCAGTCGGTTCATTACTTTCAGCCCGTCAAAAGCTGTCTTGCAGAAAAATACACCCGGTGAGTAGATGCCCCCCTCCTTTGCGATCCTGTTGATGTAGTTGGTGTTAATTGCCGCCCCACCACAAAGTACTGGCATATTTATACCATTCTGCCGTGCTTGGTCGACAAAGTATTGCATCTGCTTTGATGTCGATACAAGTAGCGCGGATAGTCCTACCGCATCTGCATTGACTTCGCTTATCTTTTCCAAGATTTTCTGCAGTGGCACTTGCTTGCCAAGGTCGTAGACTGTATAGCCATTGTTAACAAGGATTGTTTTTACCAAATTCTTGCCAATATCATGCACATCTCCATAGACTGTACATATGACAAGCCTACCCTTGCTCACTCCTTCCTGCTTGATCAAGTATTTCTCCAGTTCTGCAACGGCTGCCTTCATGCACTCGGCTGACTTTAACACAAAGGGTAGGATCAGCTCGCCTGCACCAAACTTGTCGCCCACCTCTTTCATTGCAGGAAGCAATACTTCGTTGAGCGTCTCTACCGCTGCTTCGTGCGCCGCCTCTTTTGATGATGCTTTTAGCACAAGATTTCCAGCTTCCTTAGTACGCTTGCCGTCCTTGAGGCGGTCAGCTATTGCTTGCACCACGTCATCCTCTATGCCTTCTTTGAGCCTGTTGAGGATTCGGAAGTAGCAGCGTTTGGCTGCATCCCAGCTTGGATCTACCTCTGTCCTCTTGGCTGTACCGCTGGCTGTCACGTCCTTAGCACCTTCAAAATGTGCTATCAGTTCTGCAAGAGCATTTGGATGCCTGTTGAAAATCAGATCTTCAGCAAGTTTTTTCTGCTGCTCGCCGATCTCAGGATATGGGATGATGTCCCGTGCATTGATGATGACAGCATCAAGTCCGGCCTGAAGC
This sequence comes from Nitrososphaera sp., assembly GCA_036732945.1. GTDB lineage: Archaea > Thermoproteota > Nitrososphaeria > Nitrososphaerales > Nitrososphaeraceae > Nitrososphaera. Next base: position 5,714 of record DAINBL010000073.1, read on the forward strand.
GCGTGATACAAAAATATTGAATTAATTATTTTTCTTGCATTTGGTGAAATACCAAAGCTCACATTGCTCAAGCCTAATACAGTAAAACACTGGGGAAATTTCTTCTTGACAAGCCTGATGCCATCCAAGGTATTTTTGGCAGCATCAGCAAGCTCAGGATCTCCCGTCACAATTGTGAATGTAAGTACATCAAAGATGAATTGCCAAGGTTTTAGGCCATATTGCTTCCTACCCATTTCATAGATGAGCTCTGCCACTTCGAGTTTTTCCTGAGGTGTCTTTGCCATACCCTTTGGGCCTATACACAGGGCTATAGCCGGCACACCATATTTGACCATCAACGGCGCGAGTTGATGAAACCTTTCACCACTTCCTTCCAAGTTTATTGAATTGATTATGGGTCTGCCGGGGATCTGTCTGATTGCAGCTTCGATCACTTTTGGGTCTGTTGAATCAATGACTAGGGGCGCGTCTATCTCAAGGCTGAGCCTCTTGACCAGCTTGACCATAAACTCCTTTTCATCAGATCTCTCGGTGGTCGCAATACACACATCAAG
>DAINBL010000074.1:0-6236 GCA_036732945.1 Nitrososphaera sp.
CTTTCTTCGGGAACCCCAAAATACTCAAACGCATCCTTGTGAGAAGCAATCTGCATCTTGGAATTTGAATTAGCCTTAAGGTATGTATCTGACGTTTCCTCTAGAAGCGCTTTGGCATGTTTGCTCCACTGCACAAAATCGTCCTGCTGCATGCTTTTTAACAGCAGTAGCGGCACCAGCTTTGCAAACGCCGCTATGATGGCCACACGATATTTCTGCAGCTCCATCTTTGACGGATGTGAGTCTGGAAGAGAAGGGACCAGCGAGCAAATTAGGAACTGGTATTCATCAAGGTTCTTTGCAGCACTTGCGACGTCGCCTATCGCAGACACACTCTTTCTGGCAGACCGTGCATCAATTGATGCTGCTCCAAATATTCCATACACACCGTTAATGGTTAGATCAGAGGTGGTTATTCCGTCGCCTGAGAGCAGTTTGCTGCAACTGGAACTGGTAAGCTGATGTGATATTATTGAGTTGAGCAACGACGGCAACCCTTTTTTATCAAAAGTCAGGAGTTAAAAATGATGTGTTGAAGAAAAAAATTAAGATCAAAAAGACATAGCATATGTAGGGCTAATTTGCCCGCAATGCATAGTAAAAAATTTAATTAATCTCACAATTATATGATGAAAAATTGCTTATAAATTGGTTTTTTTCTAAGATATATTTAAACGCAAATGTTTTTATATAATTAGTAGTATAAGATAGGTAAGTAGTGCAAAAAACCTATGGCTAGACTGTAGCGCTTGGCGGACAAAACTGCATCATATAACAAATTGCGACTTTAACGGCATAGGCTGTAACAAGGTCGTTGATGCAGGATCGCCAAGCGCCTTTACTTATCTTACAGTTTTCATTTACTAGACTTTTTTTCGTAGATAAAACTGAAAGTACTGGCGTATACAATATCATCAGATCAATTAAGAATTATGCATGCATATGCCGCTACCAATGTATGACAAATTTTTTATTATCATAATAATAGTAGTAGTAATAACTTTTACTGCTACAATTGCTGGTACTACTATCACAGTCGTTGGGCAGCAGCAGCAGCAGCAGAATCAGACAGTCAATTTAACGGCATTGTTCACCCAAGTCACCAATAATGATACTACCACTACCACGGAGGCTCTTGCAAACAATACTGCTACTAATATGACGACGACTACTGCCAATGCTACAAACGTGACTGCTACTGATAACATGACGATTGAGGACGCACGGAAGCTATACTTGTCGGTCTGGAACCAAACAGAGTTTAACGCCACCTTTAGCACTTTTGTCGAACCCTTCTCTGCCGCCGGATATGGTGTATATGAAGAGCGAAGCAATGTCTTTGCGCCAGGCGAAACAATTGTACTCTATGTAGAGCCGGTGGGTTTTGCCCATAGGCAGATTATAGACGAAGAAGGCGGCAACAACAATACGCTTTACTTTATGAACATGACAGCTGATTATGAAATAGCTGCTGCAAACGGCACTGAGCTTCAGCTGATAGAGGACGTACAGGCGGGAAGCATTACTTCTCATAGGCCCAACACCGAGATGCCCTTGACGCTGACAATTACGCCGGAGGTTCAGCCACTTCCGATAGGTGACTATATCATAACATATTCTGTGACTGATGAGGTGTCCGGTGAGAGCTTCGAGCTGGAAAAAGAGATCACAGTCGCCGAGAGAGAATAGTATCATCCAGCCTTGCATGATCACGGCGCATAGTCCATTATATAGTCTGGCTGGCCAAAAGTAGCATTGACTCTTACTGACACATCTACCCAGTAGGAAAATGACGAGGGGTTGCCGATATAAAAGTCCTCTATAGGAAACTCGACTGTATTATCTGTCATATCCGGGATACTCATAGGTGGGACGATGAACCTTCCGACAGTCCTGTCAAATACTGCAAAATACCACCCTTGCATAGTAGAGTTGCCACCGAAAGCAGAATTCTGAAATCGAATTATATATTGTTGCTCTCTATTTGTTATCGGGCTGGTGGTGATTATATGCCACCGATACTGCGTTTCATACTTGTCGTTATCATTTGGATTGCCTGCAAGCACCACTGTGAAAAAGAATGCCTCTCCTCGCTTTTGCACGCTGGCTCGCAAGATGTCGTGGTAGTCTCTTGCCTCGGGAACTTCTTCTATCCCAACCTGCTGGTATACAGGCGTCACATCGCCTTGTGCATCTTCTATGCTGCTGTCGGCATTGTTATAGATACCAACGGTCTGCCTCCCGCCTATCTTTATCTCCGGCCCCAAGCCAGACAGCCCAATTGAAACGGGTATGAGCGTTGCAACTGCAACTGCAATAGCCAGAACAGACGATGCCTTGGGCACATAAAAAATCACACAGAGGTTGTATTTCGGCATTTTGCCAAGAGATTTAAGAACAACTGAAAATTGGATATACGGAGAAGAAGAATGCCTGCCAGCGAATTTTCGCACTTTGTCGATATGTGTGAGAAGGTTCGCCAGACTGCGAGCAAAAATTCCAAGGTGTCTGCCATCGCAGAATATATACTCGGGCTGAAAGACGATGCCGGCGCCGGCGGCGACACCTCGCTTGCAGCAGCTGCGCTGTTTATGTCTGGTGCTATCTTTCCTAAGGGCTCTGGTCTTGCACTCAATGTCGGTTTTAATACGATAATGCGGTCGCTTTCAGAAATCGCACGTCTGGGGCCAGAAGAGATACAGGAGATTTACTTAAAGCATGGCGACATGGGTGCGCTTGCTGAATATGTAGTTTCCAAGAGGGAGCAAAGCCCACTTGTGGCCCAGCAACTGTTGCTTCCAGATCTACATGATCAACTAAGAAAAATTGCTGATGCAGCTGGCTCTGGGGCCGCAGAGGCAAAAAGGAAGATCCTGACTGGACTTCTGCTCAACTCTTCTCCCATTGAAGCAAAATACCTGATCAAGATAGCAACTGGCGAGCTGCGCGTAGGTGTGGTAGAGGGTTTGGTCGAACTTGCTATTGCCAAGGCGTTTGGGAGGGACATACAGGCAATCCGGCAGGCTATGTTGCTGTCCGGAGATATTGCACAGGTAGCACTGCTTGCAAAAAAAGATGCTCTATCGACTGCTATAATGAAGCCACTTGCCCCTCTCAGCTTCATGCTAGCAGATGTGATGTTTAGTGCAGAAGAGATTGAGCAGTATTATAATAAGCAGCTGATTTGTGAGTTCAAGTATGACGGCATCAGGGTGCAGCTTCACAAATTCGGCGGCAAGGTGAAAATGTTCTCAAGGAAGCTGGAAGATGTTGCCAGCTCTTTTCCGGAGATTGTATCTGCTGTATCTTTGCTGCCTGCAGAATTTATTCTGGATGGAGAAGTGCTTGCCTATAAAGGTGGTAGGCCGCTTCATTTCCAAGAGTTGCAAAAGAGGCTAAGAAGAAAAGCTGTTACAGACCGTCTGATGGATGAGATCCCCGTAGTATATGTCCCCTATGATATCGTGTACCTTGATGGGCAGCCGCTCATTGGCAGGCCGCTTACAGAGCGCAAGAAATTGCTCTCGCAGATTAGATTCAAAAAACCCATAATCGACCTCGGTTTTAGGATTGTGTCGACAGCTCAGGAGATAGCCTGCGCATTCAAAGAAAGTAGAGATGTGGGGCATGAAGGATTGGTGGTAAAAGAGCTCGAATCGCAGTACCATCCAGGCAAGCGCGGTAGGCATTGGATCAAATTAAAGCACGAGCTTGATACTATCGACGCTGTAATTGTCATTGCAGAGTATGGTCATGGCAAGCGTGCCGGGACGCTGTCTGATTATACTTTTGCAGTAAGAGATGGGTATGATGGTGGCTCGCTTAAGACAATAGGTAAGGCGTACTCTGGCCTTACAGATGCAGAGATCAGCAAGATGACTGACAAGCTACGGTCAATAACTGTCAGAGATGAAGGCTATAGACTAGTCGTCAGGCCCGAAATTGTACTTGAGGTAGCGTTTGATAGTATACAGAAAAGCGATAGACATAACAGCGGGTTTGCGCTTCGCTTCCCTAGGATAAAGTACATCCGGACCGACAAGACTGTAAGTGATATTGATACCCTGGAAAAGGTGCAAAGGATCTATGAGCGGCAGTCGCATATAAAGAGCCGCTAGCCGCACGTATAAGTATATCCTTGTCAGGTAGTTTTGCAGGAGGAGCATGTGAGTGCAAACATGAACGCCCATCTGTATACAAAAAAAGAGAGAGACATACACACAATATGTAAAAGATGCAAAGCACAAGCTCCTATAAACTGCAGCAAAGAAGATTACAATCTTTTTCTAAACTGTCTTCCTACACACAGCCATATAACATCGAGAAGCAGCATTTGTTTTTTACCGACCAATTTCGGCGTACTTGCATGCACTTGTGTTTTTTGTGTAGTGGTGTACATGATTGTGTGGGGGAGTATGCCTATGTGTGATTTGCATGTACTAAGGAATAAAAGGTCATAGTGTAACTTTATACTCATTACATTGCTAAAGGCGATCATTCTTACCAGCGCAGTCGCAGTGGCACTGGTGGCATATTTTTCACTCTCACTTTATGTTTTTCCTCAGTCGTACCAGTCAATAGAACCTCGAAGGCCTCAGGCCATCGTGACGGATGTGAACCTATCTGCACCTACCATCACTCTTGGTCAGGCGTTCATTATCTCCGTGACTGGGACAAATAATGGCGAGGACGCCGCAGACATGCAGATTATATCCGTAGGATTTCCAAACCTTACGAGCATTGACAACATCAAGATACTGAAGCATAACTTTACTCAGACGCCGATGTTGATAACACCAGGCAAGCTCTTGAGCTCTCAATATTCCAGTACAGGAGAGTCTGTGTTGGCGCAGTATGCTTCAATTGAAGCTTTCAGTAGGCCATGGGAGGCAGGCAAGACCTATAGCGCTGATATAGAGGCCATACCGAAGACTGAGGGAAAATTTGTGGTTTTTATCAAATCTGTCGCGCTGCCCCATACTTGGGAGCAAGCGCATTACCCACAGGATGGTACCCTCGATCAACAGAAAGAGTTTGTTGGAACATATTCAGTACAAGTGACAAAGCCTTAATTATTGAATCTGCTAAAAATGGGTATTGAACTATTTCCGGCATCAAGAATACCTTGAGGTCTATGGCCTCGGCCGCAAGCTCTTTGCAGGTTATGTGCTTGTAAGCCTTGGCATGCTGCTAGCTGCTTCAGGCGGCAGCTGGGATATCACTAACCACTTGCTCAACAAGCCTGAAACTTTCTTTGCGCCTCCTCATGCTGTACTCTACTCTGGTGTAGCTTCTGCAGTTGTAGGTACCGTTCTGGCATACTCTGCTTCAAAATCTAGTGGCGTTGCTACTGCAGGCAAGATGATCTGGCCGGTGAAGTTGGTTATAGCAGGTGTAGTAATGCTGATAAGTGCTGCTCCGGTAGACTTTGGGTGGCACTCAGCCTTTGGGCTTGACGGCTTACTCAGTCCGCCTCATTTTGTGCTTGTAAGTGGCATGGTAATAGGTAGTGCTGGAGCGCTTGCAGGTTTAGCTCAGAGTACTAGAAGGTTGCCTTCTGTTCTGATTGTTATTGCAATATTGCCAATATGGCTTGCAGCATCGGGCATGATTGATATGTTTTCTCTGCCATTCTCAGAGAGTACATACTTTAACTTTAATCCACACCCCACTCTTGGAGTGACTGTTGCTACACTTGCCTTTCCATTCCTGATATCTGCCTGCCTAATAGGCTCGTCTGCCCTTGCCCGCAAGCGGTTTGGTGTGCTCTCTATGGCTGGTGCTGCTTTTATCATGATAGGTGTATTGACTTCGATTATTCCAAACAGCGCACTTGCCCCCACCATCCCATTCTACATATCAAGCATCATCCCAATCGTGGCTGCAGATGCGCTACTTGCATTTTCCAGATCAAGACTTTCACTGTACGCTGCAGGCACAATTGTCAGCCTTGCGTTCTTTATGCTATACTATCCCTTGATAACTTACACCTACAATGAAGTATTTGAGAGCAAGGTTGTCTGGCCAAGCATGATAGCGCAGATATACTTTGAGATGATACAAAATGTATTTCCATTTGTAGCTATTCCGACAGCTGCAATGGGGATTCTCGGAGCCCTAGTAGTCGACAAACTCGCTAGAAATAAAAATTACCATAAAAACATACAACGACTGGCATAATAATACTACATAGATCTTTGACTTGACTTATTTCTTTTCTATCTTTGATGTATATA
>DAINBL010000075.1:0-4827 GCA_036732945.1 Nitrososphaera sp.
TCTGAAATTTATCTCGTATAGCGAATTGAGATGGACGAATCATTTTCATCTCTATCTGTTCAACTACGCTTGAATCGACAAATTCCACTGCGATTAAATCCTATCAGCAGTACTTATCCTTTCTCTGTCATGCCATACTCACCGTGGAAAGACACAAACCGACGTTTCCACTCTTATTTATGATACCTTTTTTTTGAATAAAAAACTTCTTCAGAGACAAAAAGATCTTGAACATCCCTTGGAAGTAGATCATATTGCACAGAGGCTTTTCCAACTGCTAAATCTTTGAGGAATTCATCCCCCACAATTTTAGCGAGCCTGTTGACGGGATAGACATATAGCACATCTACCCAAGACGGGTAGGACGGCCTCACATACCTGTATCCCTCTGTAAGCTTCAGAGTAAAATACCATGCGAGTCCTTCTCTAAGCTGATGGGAATGATCCTTACTTATTATTCCATGTATCAATTCATGTAAGTAATGGCCAAATCTTGCAATATCGCATCTTATTACAATTTCCCCAAGGTGGTAATCCGTAATACCCACGAATTTTGTATCGTTATAGATGGAGAATGCATATTGACTTTTTCTAGATATGACCTGCACCTCCATCTCCCATCTTCCACGACATATTAGAACATCAAATGATGTCACTATTCCAAAATAATCATTGATTATCTTGTTTGCATATTCGACCCACAATGATATTTTCTTAACCTCCTCGCTGGTTGCACATGTAAGAAAAGATAGTTCGCATTTGCTTGGGTAGGTCAATGCTTATTGATAGACATCAATAAAACAAAGAAGATATATATATAATTAACTGTGTTTTTTAACAAACATGCCGATATATGTCATATTTTTTAGGGTATATGAGCAAAAAGGAATTTTGGATCTGTAGTATAGAAATTAGTGTTGTTTGCTGTCTTGTATGTTATAGAAGGGCATTTACTACTTGGCCTTGGTTTCCTTTCTCGGCTTTTTGCAAGACATGGGAGGGGCAAAGTAGGATTAACGCCAAATGTGAATATTACAGAAAGGGGGATATATGACTGACAACCCGTCTAGGGTGGTCTAGGCGCCCGATAGTACGAGCTTTGAGCATTAGGCGCGTGATTAGATAGAACCTGTAAATATGATGCCATGAAATACTTATGTTAATGGCCGGCATTGATACTGGTTATGATACTGGGCGCGTTCTAGAAGTGTTGCTAAGTACTTTAGTTCAAAAAAATGTAATATCTGAACAAGAGGCTAACTACATAAAACAGGCAGGAAAGGGTGCTACTTTCAGACAAGGTCAAACAGGATCCGAGCAGACGGGTTAGAGATAGAAGCGTAAACATCCAAGAAGCTAATCATGCTCTTGCCAGAAGTTAGTCACTACAAAGTCTTGATTTATGTTATTCCTGCTTGTTCTTTGTAGGTGCACTCAAGGCTGCATAAATGAATGGCAGCAGTGTACTAGCCTCGCCGTGTATAGTGATTTGAGATGCCTTAGTGGTCACCTTCCCCCACGATATCGCCTCTGCAACAAGGGCGCCGCTTAGGCTGCCATCCCATTCATCAGCAGTGGTTATGTAAACAGCATAGTCAAGTCCGCCTCTGAACTGGTTCCACCATAATGTATGATGCTTTGAAATCCCCCCTCCAATCATGAATGCACCCGACTTTTTCGCTTCAAAGACGAGGTCTGATAGCTTGCTTTGATCCTTCAATATATCTATTTTAAGGTCCTTGTGTTGCTGGTAAAATAACCATACTTGGCTACCGACTGCACCGTCTACTATGCCAGGAACAATAACTGGGATTTTGTTTTTATGGGCCCAATAAAGGAATGAGGATTCGTCAAGGGTGCTCCCTATGTGGCTTGTTATCTCATAAGTCGCGATATCGCGCATGCCCTCGTTGTACATATCGTTTAGGCATTTTTGGACTTTTTCTTCAATAAGCGGACCATAGTTCTCCATTGGAACAAGTACATTGCCAAGTCTGTGGATATTGTTTTCAAGCAGCATGCCGTCATTCATGCGAAAGTCACCAGCGTAATACCTATCATATGTTCTTGCAATATCGTGGTCGATTGCACCACACGTGGTAATGATGACATTAAACATCTTGTTCTTCAGCATATTGCGTATGATGCCTCTTGTGCCTGTTGATATTAGTGATCCAACGAATGAAAGGAACTTGGTACAGTTCCGCTCGCTTATCATACTACGGAGGATATCAACGCCATAGGCCAGATTCCTCGATTCAAAGCCGCCAGAATTTGCCATTTCGGAAAGGATTGATTGAATATCATACTGCTCTATGTCGTAATCCTTCACTTCACTGCTCAAAAGATCCCTATTCGCTTTCTTTCCGGTGTCTGCCATGCAGGCTTTTTCAGAGCCCCTGTACTAATGAGTCTTTCTTGTATGTATTTTGCAGTGCTGCCATAGCAATACTTGACAGCCATCAGGTTGTTTGCAGAGACTGGTTCTTTTTTCGCCATTTCGGTAAAGTCCAAGTCATCTAGTAGGTATTGGGGATGATGTTGCCGGTAGAGGCGTGGTAGCAAGCGCCGCCATCATAATAATCCAGAGGCACGTATAGAACGAGTCCAGCCAACTTACAAAGGCAAAAAGTTGATGCAATAAAATACTGTTACACACGATGGAAAAGGTCAGGGGATACGATTACTGGGAAGCTTCGAAAGCTCAACAACTTTTACATTTCTATAGCCTTGAAAAGGCCGGCTCCCTTTTGCTGGTAAAGATGGAAGTGGTGTACTTTTAAAGGACGGATAATTTTAAAAAAGGGAGTGGACAGGAGACATTCATTTATTGGAAAAAAAATTGACCCTCCATCTATTTCTGCCAACATGACTATTCCTCGCCTGATCGAATTTTATAACTCGACTGGCTATAATGCGCGACGACTGGCTGAAGCTGCAGAAATGCTGCAGGAAATGATAGATACGAACTCGACAGTTTGTCTTACATTGGCTGGAGCAATGACCCCTATTGGTCTTGGTGTAACAATATCAGAAATGATAGAAGCCGGCTTTATCGATTGGATAGTATCAACTGGAGCCAATGTTTACCATGACCTCCACTTTGCTTATAATCTACCGGTGCGGCAGGGTCATTTTGATGTTAATGACGATATACTCTATGCAAGGCAAATCGTGAGGATCTATGACGTTTACATAAAAGAGTCAGGTACACTTCAGGCGCAGGATGTTATTTTGCAAAAGGAGATCAGAAGAGGTAGACAGAGTATACCGCAGAACTGCTCCACAGCCGACATTGCATATGCGCTTGGAAAAGCAGCCAAGGAAAATGCAAAATATCCTGAAAAGTCGTTTGTTGTCAAGGCATACGAGCACAGAGTGCCTGTTTACATGCCGGCTATAGGGGACTCCTCAATAGGACTTAATATGCTTCCGCTCTTGCTTGAAGGCAAAGGCATTTTTCCTAACGTAATACTTGATGTAGCTGAGTCAGCTGCAATATTGTGGAAGAGCAAGCGGTCTGGCGGCCTGGAGCTGGGTGGCGGGGTTCCAAAGAACTTTTTTCAGCAAACTGGGCCAGCGCTTTATCAGATATTGAAGATAAAGGAGGGAGGACAGGACTATCTCATCCAGTTGACAGATGCCAGGGCAGACACAGGGGGCCTATCTGGTGCCACCCTGCAGGAGGGTAAGAGCTGGGGCAAGATCAAGACATCTCATAAAGGAAATGTCGTTGTATATGGTGATTCGTCGGTATACTTTCCAATACTCTGCTCATATGTCATATCAGTATGCAAACGTAGGAAACACAAGCAGATATACGGGAATAAAGACAGTTGGCTAGGAGAAATGAAAAAGATCTATTTCAAGAATAAGAAGTGATCAGATATAACTTTCAGACTTGGCTACCCACCTGCCGGCTTTTCTATTCATCTCTATCTGGCCAACAAACTTTCCATTGGAATACACCTTGCCGTATTCGGATGAACCTCCAAACATTGCGGAGAGTAGGCCTTGCTTTTCATGGTAACCGGATTCAATGACTTTGGCGCGCAGCTGTTTGCTTGCTTTCTTGATAATATTACGAGCATCAGACCAGTCGCCGCTCCACGTTATCAATTCAAAAGTGCCGAATTTGACAGTTTGCATTGAATAGCCTGCCAGCTTGGCTTCAAAGGTGTGGTTGTTCTTTTTTGCATAAGCATTCATCCATTTGATTGCTTCTTGCACCTTACGATCCTCTACTGCAAAGCTGTCTGCTCCAGCCAACTAGTGCTCTTTTGTCGCATTTGGTTATTTGACATAAAAAGCTTCTAATCAAGCCACCTCTAATAATGGATATATGTCATAAACACAGACAAGGACTTTTTCGAGTCAAAAGTACTTGCCTTCAAATTGAATTGGGATGACCTCACGATAAGAGGCAATGGGATGCCGCCACCTTGATCAATTCACGCCCGATTGATATTTGCAACTCAATGCAATTAGAGGAACCGCAAATATCAAAAATCTGCAGTATAGTACAGCCAAGGGTAATAATATTAATAGTAACCACTTTATTCAATATTGTGACATATCCAACATGGATCAAGGAGAGCCGGGCTTAGACTATGACGACGCAAACCTCAACCCGCTTGTATGTGACATCTGCAGCAAGTCATTTGATAGTTTAGACAAGCTAGGCGAGCATCAAAAGCAAGAGCACGACATGTAAATATAAGCTCTTGGCAAGATCGGCGATGCGTGCTTTTGTCGCATTGGAAGTTTCAAGCATCGCAATAGCTAAAGTGCAAAAGGAAATACTGTCTACAACTGGATGGAATGAGA
>DAINBL010000075.1:4927-6214 GCA_036732945.1 Nitrososphaera sp.
GACATTGACATCTTCGTCAGGATCAAGCCATTTGTTGGCATAGAAAAATTCGAGGAACTGGGCAGGGAGATTGGTAGCAAGGCACTCAAAAACTATGGTCCAAAGCTTCGGTATTCAGATCATCCTTATGTCGAAGTATTTGTGAAAAAGGTCAGAGTTAACGTCGTCCCCTGCTATGATGTCGAGCAGGGCAAGTGGCAGAGCGCGGCAGACAGATCGCCTTTCCATACACAATACATCAGCAGCCACTTTGATGACGAAAAAAAGAGGCATGCTAGGCTCTTGAAAAAGTTCTTCAAATCAGTAGGCATTTATGGTGCAGAGATTTCCACAGAAGGATTTAGCGGTTATGTTTCAGAAGTGTTGGTGCTCAAGTACTCCTCATTTGAGAACGTCTTGCGTGCAGCGGCTGACTGGCAGGAGGGGCAGGTAATTGCGGTTTGTGATTATGATTCAGATTTTGTCAAGGCACTCAACAGCCCCGTGATAATTATCGACCCAGTTGACAGCAGGAGAAACCTCGGTAGTGCGATCTCGCCACAAAGTGTGGCCAAGTTCATGTTAGCTGCTAGGGCATTTCTTGAGAATCCATCGCTTGAGTTCTTCAAAGAAGGTAAATACTATAATCATCGTCGTCGTAGTAGTCGAAGCGGCGCAAGCAGCAAGCTGCTGCTTCCAAACGTGCTTGTAGTAGAATTTTCTCATGAAAAGAAAAGTCCAGATATTATCTGGGGTCAGCTGAAACGAAGCATAAACGCGATAGCAAAGCAATTGGAACTGGCCCATTTTGTAGTACTGCGCAGCTCATGTGTCACAGACGAAACAAGCTCAGCCGCTCTTGCGTTCCTGCTTGAATCAATAACCTTGCCGGCATACACCAAAAAGAAAGGTCCTGAAGTTTTCAGAAGGAAGGACACGGCTAGCTTTCTTTCAAACAGAAAAAGCAAGCCACTTGCAATTTGGGTGGATAGGGAAATGAGAATAGCAATGTTGATAGACCGCAACTCTACGGATGCAAGAAAGTTCGTCGGATCACTTCTTCTTAATCATCATGAAAACAGTGGCGTCTCAAAAGATCTAATTGTAAACAAGCTCCAAATTTATAGCGGAAGTGACAGGAAGATAATAAAAGGGCTGGCGGAGGAGGTCATTAGTGAGGTTGTCTCAACAGAACGTCTCATTTTCAGATGAGGAGCTAGATATAAGGTCACCTAAGCTCGTACCTCTTATAACATATCCTCACTATTCAGAATACGAATACAAAGATCGAATTATCGAGATGGAGTC
>DAINBL010000076.1:0-6201 GCA_036732945.1 Nitrososphaera sp.
CTTTACACAGACATAAAAGAAGAACAGATTCGTAAATTGTTTGTTTTACGTAAGAGCTACTCTTGATGACGCTGCCTGAATTTCTCTTATATTAGAGAGAGACACGCAAAATTCTACAGATATACTCAATCATTAATCTCCCCGGTGTGTGGTTCATTTGCGTGTGTCAATATAGTCAAATACAATTTAGCCTGCTAGGAAAACCCGTGTAAAAGCTCATAGCTTAGACGAGCCTGATTAGAACTCTTCTCAGTCTATAGAAAAATGCTAGGATAAAGTATCTTGAGAGAATCAACCACAATCCTTATAGCTCTGGTAGATACAGACACAAACACAAGGGCGCAAGCGCAAGCCCACGCCGCCATCCCAATCCTCGGTTTTGGGCTGCGCAGACAAGCCCTTTTATTATCAACCTAAAACAAGAATGTACAGCTAATCCACCTTGAGAATCGCTATTGCTTCACATATTGTGCTTGATGAAATAAAAAGCAGTGATGGCACGGTGACAGAAAGCGTCGGGGGACCGCCATGCTACTGCGGCATTACAAGCAGGAGGTTTGGCTTTGATGTAAGCCTTGCTACAAAAGTGGGCAACGACCTTCCAAAACAGTTGCACAATATTCTACAGAAAAATGCCATCCTATTGGGTGAGGGACAATTGGTGGATGCGCCTACCACCAAATTTCGGATCATTACCCATGGCTACTCGAGACAGCTAGTGCTAATTGACAAATGCAAACCCCTCACCCCCGAGGACATTCATGACATGAAGGTCGACTGCTGGCTGGCGAGCCCCGTAATCGATGAATTGCCACAAAAGGTCCTTGCTGCAATAAAGCAAAATAGGGGCAAGAAAAATTTTGTCATGCTCGATCCACAGGGATACTTGCGTCTAGTTGACCATAAAGGCTATGTGACATTGAAAGAGATCTTAGAGCTTGATCTATCGGGCATTAATGCAATAAAGGTTGACAGTGAAGAAATGTCAGCACTTACAGCTGGGATGCAAGGGTTGGATGGTATGGAGGCGTTGCAATCACGAGGAATAGAATTTGTAATCTATACAGAACACAGGACTTTTCATCTGCTTCACAACAAAATACATTACTGGCTGAGCGTGAATGACATTGATACTGTGGATTCTACAGGCGTAGGTGACATACTATGTGCGTCGTTTTCGTGTGCTTATCTTAAGGAAAAGGAGCCAATATGGGCGATATGCTTTGGCGCGGCTGCGGTTAAAGCAGCTCTTGAAACAAGGCAAGTGGGCCTCGCCAAAATCCCTCCAATGGCTAACATAGAAGAGAACGCCTCGTATTTTTACAATGGCATTGGGTTTCAGCGTCTTTCTTAGCTTTAAATTCGGCTCTAGGACAATAGAATACAGTATAGTAACCATGAAAGTTGCGCTTTCAGGCATTGATATGCGAGACGGAGCGCTCCTTTCCAAAGTGAAAAGGACACTTGAATCACTAACCGTCAAGACCCAGATAATGAAGGATGATGATTATCGTACTGCAAGGGAAGCAGATATGGTAATGGTGGCCGGAGGGGACAGGGGTATACTTGATTACTTCCATAAGATAGAATATGACTCCCCGCCTGTTCTTGGCATCTACGAGACTGACTCCACTGGTTTCCTTGCCCAGCTTGACGTAAGAGACCTAGAATCTGCTACATCTCAGCTCAAGCGCGGCAACTTTTCAGTAGAGGAGGTTTTTCGGCTTGCAGTTAAAGTCGACGACAAACAAGCTGACCCTGTCTTAAACGATGTAGCAGTTTTTTCGAGCAAGAGTGCGACTCTGATGGAGCACGTCTTGCGGATAGATGCCAACGACATTTGGCATGACAAGAGTGACGGCGTCATAATTTCAACCCCGACCGGCTCGACTGCATATTCCATGTCTGCAGGGGGGCCCATGGTCCTACAAAAAGCACTTGTATTTTTGGTCGTTTCCGTAAACTCACTTGACAATACGCGCAGGCCACTTATTGTTCCCAACCAAAGCAAGCTCGAGATCACTGACATCATTAGCCGCTACCACTGCGAAGTAGTGCTTGACGGAGGGCACAGGATACAGATAAAAAACACGCTTGAATGCAGCAAACACGCATTTCCTGCGCGCCTTGTAAGGCTAGATGGTCATTCATCTGCAGCATCTCTTATGGCAAAAAAAGTTAAGCTTGCCGAAGATATGCTAAAGATGCCTCCAAGCGCCAAACTGATATTGAAGACACTCGAGTATGAAGGTGCATTAAGCCAAAAGGACTTGGCAGCGCGGACAATGCTCCCCGAGCGCACCATTCGACTTTCCCTCAGCCACCTTATCAACCAAGGCTATGTAAAAAAGAAAACCTCGCTTCGAGATGCCCGACAGAGGATATATGAATTAAAATTTTAATAATTTGCAGCAGCCCTGACAAATGCCTCAAAGGCCTGTTCAGGCTTGCCTGGCCTGCTGTTGAATTCTGCATGGTATTGAACAGCAAAGAAAAACCTGTGATTTAATATTTCTAGCATTTCCATTCGTTTGCCCCTGTCAGAATGAGCTGACAACACAAGCCCATTCTTGGTTACGATACCAAGATACTTTTGATTAAATTCAAAGCGGTGTCTGTGGCGCCTCTTTATCGAGGTTGACCGGTATATATCAGCCGCAACTGTTTTTGGAATTATGACTATTTCATGGCTTCCAAGACGCATTGTACCGCCCATATTGTGCACGTCAAGCTGCTCGGGCAAGAAATCAACAATAGGGTTCTTTGTGTTGGGGTCAAGCTCGGTAGAATTTGCGTCAGCCAATTTGCAAACGTGTCTTGCAAATGCCACAATTGCCAGCTGGAATCCAAAGCAAATTCCAAGATAGGGTATGTTGCTTTCCCTTGCGTAATTGGCCGCACTGATGATGCCTTCGCTTCCCCTTTTTCCAAAGCCCCCCGGTGCCAATACCCCGTCAAAGTTTTTCAACATCGGTAAATTCTGCTGACCACCATTTTCAAATTTTTCAGAGTCTATCCAGTACACATCAACCTTTTTGCCAATGCTTGCACCCGAATGCAGTAGCGCATGGTAAATGCTGACATAACTGTCTTGTAGCTTAACGTACTTACCTATAATTGCGATTTTGATGGACCCCTCATATTTTGAGAAAGATTCAGCTATGGCCTTCCAGTTGCCCCATCTAGGCGTAGTGCTCCGAAGTCCAAGTCGTTCTGCAATTGATTTGAGCATCCCTTGGTTTTCGAGCACTTGAGGCACCTTGTATATTGAAGGCGAGTCGTGACAGGAGATCACGCAATTTTGTTCCACGCTTGCAAAAAGCGAAATCTTGTGCCTCGCATCATCCCTTAGCGGAGTCTTGCATCTTACAGCAAGAATGTCTGGCTGAATGCCGATCCTTCTCAGCTCCTGGACGCTATGCTGGGTCGGCTTGGTCTTTTGTTCGCCCACAACATCAAGCACGGGTGCCAACGTTACGTGGATGAATAGCGTATTTGAATGACCTAGCTCGAGTTCCATCTGCCTGAATGCTTCAAGGAATGGCAAACTCTCGATGTCTCCAACTGTTCCCCCACATTCGACTACCAGAATATCTAGCTTTTCGTCATTTGCAATTTTGTATACTGCATTCTTTATCGCATCAGTAACATGAGGAATTATTTGGACACACTGGCCTAAATATTTGCCCTCGCGCTCGGCCCTAATGACATCCATGTAGACTCTACCCGTCGTTATGTTATGATCTTTTGTCATGGCAATGTCGATAAAGCGCTCATAGTTGCCGATGTCCATATCGCATTCGCCGCCATCGTCTGTGACAAAGACTTCACCGTGAGCGACAGGGTTCATTGTCCCTGCGTCATAGTTTACATATGGGTCTATTTTCACACAAGAAACCCTATAGCCTGCAAGCTGAAGGAGTTTTGCCGTTGAAGATGTGGTCACACCCTTTCCTAGACCAGACATGACTCCGCCTGTAATGAATATGAACTTAGACTGAATCAGGCGCCTGGACTGCACATCAGCGTTTAGGGGATCACCTTTTTATTCCTTTTTGGATTCTTCAGCGGTATGTTAATATGAAGAAAAGGCGCTACCTATATAGTTCTTAAAAAAATGCAAGAAGGTGATGCTAAGAAGCCTCGTGGCCGGTCTGCTATACAGGCAGCCCATGGCGGCGTTACGAGCGAGGACGAAGCAAGATTAGATCTTATGATATCCGATCTTTATGGAGTGGACAGCGATGAAGCTGCAGAAATACACCTCAACTATCACGTAGACAGAATGCTTGCGGCCCTTACAAGGCGATGCTCACAAAAAGGAATAAGAGGCGAGATGATAGCAGACCGACTCCGCTACCTTGATGTGTCTGGAGTTGCGTATCAAGTTGCAAAGGGCAGACTCAGCGAAGCTGCAGCGATAGATGCTCTATTCAGGGCGCTGCGTGTGACGCAAAGTCAGGACAAAGATGATAGGTATATCAATTTCTATGGTTAACAAGATTACGGATCTCTTGTATCTGGGTATTTCAAGTTTCTTGTTCTAAATGCTTTCGGATTCCAACATTCATTGATAACCAATGTAACCGACAGCATTAAAGAACTCTATCAACTCGGTAACATACTTGTTTTCCCTGTTTAACCCGTACATCACGTTGGCGTACTTACTCTGGGTGACCCACCCAATCTTCATGAGGTCGCTAATGTTGTTCTTTATGTCTTCTCGTTTCAAATGAGTTTTTTTATGGAGCGAATAGATTGTTGTCAGTTTGTTCTCTTCAGCCAGAGCCTTCATTATCTTGATCTTGCCAATGCTACCAAGCCCTATCTCTATAATTTGCTTGCTGGATGTCGTTTCTGACACTAGACTACTTTTCACCTATTACCTTCCTCATCAATACTGGTTCGAGTTCCGCAAGTGATGCGCCATGCAGTCCTATTTCCTTAAGTGATTTGATCTCGACCAGCTTCCTAGCCCTCAGATCCTCAAGATAATCTTCAATCTCAATCCTTCTCATGCCCAATTGGTCGGCAAGCTCAGAAGCATATAGGCGTACGTCCTTGAGCGCGACATATGCCTTTTTCTTGCTCTTTAGGGCACGTACTAGAGCCATCAGGCTCAAAAGATGGTTCTTTGACAGTTGCTCGATCTCTTCAGTCGTTATCGATGGGTGAATCTTACCGTGCACTTTGCGAAGATGATCAAGCAAGACCCTGCCTGCGCCATAGGATTCTGCAAGATTCCCGGCGTACAAAAGCAGATCAAGGGCATATCTGACGTCACTATTTATCTCAGCTGATGTTGTGATGCTAGCAACTTTGTCAATAACGTCTGAACCTATTGCCTTTGGATTGAAAGCTTCGGCGGCGCGACTCTCTAGTATGTCACTAACCTGCTTTAGTGTGTAAGGAAAGAATTCCATTGGAACCCTTCCAAGTGTGCTCAGCTCTGCTGCATCAAGTTTATTATAAAATTCCATACTCCTAGCAATGAATATTACTCCCTTAACGTTGCAGGGCTTATCAAGGTCATACTCGTTTAAACGCGTCAAATCGTATATGATTCCTGTATCTTTGCTAGTCTTTATCAGGTAATCGATTTCGTCTATGATAATCAAAGCATATTGGCTATTTTGTCTCAAATATTGCAAGAGGTAGCGCAGCATTTCTTCTGCGCTAAGGCCTTGGGCTGGCAGCTCTGGCGCGATGCGCTCAAGCAGGAGCCTATATATTGCAAACTTGTTGCCGCCTTGCAGCTTCATGTTGATGTATACCGTTTTTAATGTAAGCCTGCTCTTTGCAAAGAGTTCTTCAACGATCTTAGATGATCTAAGGACGGTTGACGTCTTGCCGATGCCCGCAGCACCTATCACCTGCAAAACAGTAAGGGGGAACTTATCTGGATCCTTAGGTGCCTCGTAAAACACGTGCACTATTTGCTGAATCTGGGCCTGGCGGTGCGGTAACTCCTCTGGGAGGTAACGTGGTGACAATTTGGACTTGTTCTTAAAGATGGCACTTTCAGACATTCAGTTATGTCGGATAGGGATCATCCAACAATATATATCTGAGTCAAAGGGAAAGCCGCGGATACGACTGCTGTCTAGGTAACTCATATTAGTAATGTATCTTACGTAGGTACCAACATGCCAATAGATCCAGACTTTCCAAAAAATCATGAGCCAATTGGCAAGCACCAGC
>DAINBL010000077.1:0-6129 GCA_036732945.1 Nitrososphaera sp.
CCGCATCAATCAAAACAGAGAAGAGCTTTTCATAGGTACTGCTGAGTCAGAACATACAGAGATGTATCTTAAAGCTATTTGGTACCTCCATGAAAAAGGTCAAGATGCTAAAGTTAGCTCAATAGCAAAGTTGCTCAATGTCACACAACCTTCTGTTGTACAAATGTTACACAAACTACACAATTCAAACCTTGTGGAATACAGCCAAACCAAGGTAACACTTACCGAAGATGGAAGGAGAATTGGACGGCAGATGGTTAGAAATACCAGGCTACTTGAAGTCATGATGAAGGACGCGCTAAAGATAGAGGTAGATGAAGAAATGGCCTGCGGAATAGAACATCATATGAAAAACATCTTTACAGATGCTCTTTGCACCCTTCTTAAGCATCCTAGAAAATGCCCTCATGGCCATAATATTCCAAAGGGAAAATGTTGTAATTAACCTGGGCTCATTAAAAGAGCAATTATATCCTCTCATTTGTTCATCAACCCCCGATGCAACAGCCTACAAATCAAACCCTGACACAGCAGAACCCCCTATAAAAGACAGTTTAAATATTAGGCCAAACTAATTAGGTTGACCTAATTAATGGGCAGCACTTTGTCGCTTGAATACAAAGAAGTGATCCCACGTTTGCAACTGATTGCAGACACTGTTTCTCCTAGAATAGTATTATCAGCAGTTGACAGTACAAGGACAGCCCAAACGTTAGCCTTGGAAAACAACCTTCTTGTCATCTATACATAAAAGAAATATTGAAACCGGTGATCAAAAATAAATTGAACCAAAAAAAAATTATTGGTCCATCCTCAGTCAAACCAAATACAAAACTAATCTTCTTCTCTTTTATGACAATAGTGGTAATCACTCAACTATTTGCCTCAAATTCCTTTTCTGTATATGGTCAAGTACTTAGCGACAAAGATGCACTTATTGTTTTGGTCAACATAGAGCGGATACGGACGCAGCTTTGGTTGACTGACCAAAGCCTAGATAAAGGCAATCTTGAAATGGCATTTGCACATGCTTTCATCCCACACAGCACGACGTTTCCTGCTATAAAGAACCAGCTAGGACAGACTGCTGGAGAACAATCCACCAAGCAGCTTGAATCTTTGCTTACCGACCTTCCTCTAAGAATGAGAACTGGAGAATATTCAGAAGAAAAAGCAAGGGAAAGTATAGGGCAAATACGCATACTGCTGGACCAAATCTCTCAACAATCTGTAGGCCCGGAATTTCTTTCTGACAAAGGGACGGTTTCCCAAGCTGTTGTATTTCTCTTGCGGGATGCAGTACAGTCATATGCAACAACAATTTCTAATGCATCAAACGGGTCTGACAGTGCTAACCTACAGCAGGCTATTGATTACGAGAATGCAGTTGGACTTGTCCAGATAGCTCACCAAAATTATCAAAAAACTTTGTCTCCATTGATAGAAGATAGTAGAAGAAGAATTGAAATTGAGTCGTTCTTCAATGAACTTGAAAGCTCTCTAGCTCAAAAGATAGATAACGAGTCAATTCTTCGCCTTACTGCTGCAATTGAAAGAGACTTGGCAGAAGAACTATCAGTAAGTGAGGGAAGCGAGAGCACAAGTGAACATCAGCAGTATTTCGCTACAATAAGAACGCTTTTGTCAAATGTTATTTCAGAAGTAAACAATGGCAATTATGAGCAGGCAGACCAATATGCTATCTCTGCATACTTGGATAATTATGAATATTTGGAAGCACCGATCGAAAAGCATGATCCCAATCTAATGGTAAGCATTGAAGAGGAAATGAGAGAAGAGCTGCGCAGGATGATACAAGCAAGAGAATCCGTAGAATCTATAGAAACTTTTGTCAATGGCATCCTCGTAAAACTTGACGAGGCAGAGGAGTTGTTGAAAAATGATGCATCATTTAGCCAAAGTACATCAGCGCCAACCTCTTCTTCTGGCATTTTTGCAGACATTGAAGGACTAAAGGCCGGAGTTGGTACCTATACCGGTGAGCGTAGGGACATTGGCGAGGCCGAAGATCCTGCTAAAGCCGCTGTTCGCAGCGATATTGATACGATCAGGATGCAGCTTGATGAGACACTCCGGCTACATAATGAGGGAAATTATGATGGTGCACTTCTTACATCCAGGTCTGCATACTTGGATAGCTATGAGAGTATAGAGATTCCCTTGCGTCCTATAGATCCGGATTTTACCCTTGACATGGAAATCAAGTTCGCAGAACTTAGGAATCTAATTCAAGCTCATGCACCGTATGAACAGGTCGAAGCAAAAATTGTTGAAATTAGAAGAGGGCTTGATGAATCAGAAAGATTAGTTTCTGGTACTGGCATTGTAGCGCCGACGATAGCCTTCTCCACATCCTTTTCCATAATATTCCGAGAAGGTCTAGAATCTGCACTAATAATAGGTGCTATCTTGACATACTTGGAGGCATCAAGAAATAACAGATTCAAAAAACATGTGTACTATGGGATAGTGATAGCAATCGGAGCAACTGCTGTTACTTGGTTTATAGCTGAATTCATCATAGATATCTCTGGGGCAAACCGTGAGCTTATAGAAGCTATTGCAGGAGTTTCTGCAGTCGCGGTTCTATTTTGGGTAAGCTTTTGGGTATTGAACAAGATCGAAACAAAGCGTTGGATAGAATTTGTAAAGGCCAAAGTCTGGAAAGCAACAACTACAGGCAGCATAATGGTTTTTGTGTTGCTTTCCTTCTTTACAGTATATAGAGAGGGTTTTGAGACTGTATTATTTTATCAAGCAATGCTCTCCTTTGCCAAATATATGGAATGGTACGTTGTTGCAGGGCTTGTTCTAGGCTTGGGTGTAATAGTTGCAACCGCAATTGTAGTAAGAAAGCTTGGAAGAAGACTCCCTCTAAAGGTCTTATTTGCACTGACGATGGGGATTGGCGCCTACATGTCAATAGCGTTTATGGGCAACGCAATACGCGAATTTCAAGAATTAGGCTATATATCCACAACACATCTTATCGGAACAGTGCCCAGGCTTGACATCAACTTGTCAACGATGACTGGCATCCATCCAACGCTCGAAACAATCATCGCCCAAATTATACTTCTTGCCGTATATGTAGTAGGCTCATTGTACATATTGATAATCCAGCCAAGACGACAGAGACTCATAGAAAGTGCACGCAAATCTAGAGAAGATTTGGTTAGACAAGATAAGAGTAGGGAAGAAGGCAAGAGCTTTTAGCAACGCCTATATGTAGGCAAGCAGAGGCATGATTCAAGTAAAAGTAGCATTTCAATAGAACTAGAAATTGCTATAGATGCCGTAAAGCAATATGGATTGCTGGTAATCAAGTTGGATTCATTGAAGCGTCCAAATAAATGTAAAAAAAATATCAATAATACTATAATCTTATTGATCAGAACACAACTCAAACGAAACGAGAAATGTTAGAAGTAAGAAAATCTTGAGAAAGGAAAAGAAGGAGGGAAAAAATTTTGGGCTATCTCTTGTTATTATTCCTGCTGCTATTGAAGCAACTCCGTGGCTCTATCTAGATTCGCATTTATCATAGCAATATGTTGTTCTACTTGTTCTATTGGAACTCTATCCATTATCATCTGCCTAAGCTGTTCTCTTAACATTACCTCTGTTTGTTCCATCAATTGTTGATCACGTTGGGCAATGGGCGCCTCTATATATTCATAGTTCTCCAAGTATGCCTCAATTGCAATGCTCTCTGCTCCTTGATAATCCTGTGATCCATATGCAGCTATCAGTTGGGTCAACATAGATTTGATGTTGTTTATTATTGCAATAGGATCCTGCTCTTCTGCACTAACTTCTTCGCCAATTAGTTGGCTCTCAGATAGACCTGTAATTTCTGCTAGCTCATGTATTATTCCGTTTATTGTTGCTTCAACAGTCGCAGGATCTTCTTTATTGTTGACTGCGCCATTCAAATTGGAAAAGACTTCATTTACTTCTTCCACTTCCTGAGCGATACTCTGGTTGATATTGCTTGCTGATGAATTGAATACAATATGAGCTCTGTAGATGAATGCTTGCGCATCCTGGTATTCCACAATTGCTTTTACGGTGCTATTTTCGACAGCTTCTTCATATTCATGTCCTGCAACATGCAACAGCCGTCCTACTACACTTGCATTAAATGCGGGGTTGTTGCTAAATTCTGCACTTGGTACCACTGCCTGCACGCTATCGTTCAATAGCGTGTTGACATCATCTATCTGGCTTTCAAACTCTTGTAGCGTAGCATTTGTAGCACTAGAAGGTAGCTTCTGCAAAGCTGCTGACAAGGTTTGGTTTAGTGTGTTGTTTTGATTTGCCAGCTGATCTTCAATACTTGAATATACTTCTTCGATTGGATGCAATGTATGAGTCTGTGCCAGGGTATTGTTTCCAGATTCTTTGTTGATAAGCGCTTGGTCAAGATGCCCCCTTATCTGCACTATGTTTGAAATAAATTCAACCAAGGTAGCATTTGGTATACTAGCCAGTGTCGTTGTTTCATTTGCTATGCTGCTAGTAGCACTTGAGTCAGTTGACCTAGTTGTCATATTTTCATTACTACTCGCTACTATTATTGTAGCGGATTGTTGTGGTTGATATTGCACTCCAAACGAAAGAGCATATGGCCCTGACGAAGATAATATGGCAAGCAAGGCCATAGCTCCAACGATCCTAAGGTACGGTGATCGAAGGTTTGATTGTTTGTTTTTCTCCATAATTAGGTTCGCCTAATTAGGCCAGCCTAAGTTTTTAATAGTTTTGAAACAAGAGAATAGTAAAACGTTCCATTCTATGCCTCGTAGTCCACAAGTATTAATGATTGGATTCTCTTATTTTGACATCAGTTTAGAGAATCTATAGTGGGCCCAGAGGAATGCGAGAAGAAACCCTTGACATTTTAGACTTTACCATCCACGTGACTTGCTGAAATGTCTGATTATCTGCAACAGTGTGTATTTCTTAGACCCTCGCAATTTGCAGCTATTCTCTCATTCACCTTTCAAAAAAAGCATTTTAGGCAAATTTGCATTCGGGTTTTCTTTGAGTGCCTCTGCATGCACCGTTTCAATAAACTTTCTTGCACGGTCTAGATCTGCCGTAGTAAAAATAAACAAGATCTCATCTGGATCATCTGTATTGCGCCATATGTGCCTTAGAATTAACCCTTGCTCGGCATGCTTAGACGTGTCTGCTTTTAACATGCTTTTTATGTCCTCCACTTTAACTCCTCTAATTCTTGCCAGAATATGATCCATATAGTTACGACTGATACAATGAAATGTAATTAAAAGTTAGGCCTGAATAGACAACCGCTCTATCGTGTAACTACTTTAGATAGCTTGAAGTGTTAGGAGGAGAATTATCCAATTGATGCTCTTCTCAAAGATAGTTGTTGCAGTAGACGGTTCTGAGAGCTCTAACAAAGTTTACGATGTAGCTGCACAACTTGCCAAACTTTCTAATGGCAAATTAATTATAGTTCATGTAGTGATGCCACCTTTGCCAGTCGGTGGCGGCCTGTTTTACACTGATGCTTCTAGCATTGACAAGTTACGAATTGATTTGGAAGAATCTGGAAGAAGACTGCTAGAGAATTATTCTGAAAAATCAATAAATGAATACAAAATTGCTGTTGAAACCACTTTGGTGCAAGGTTATCCACCAGATGCCATCATTAGAGAGGCAGACGCAAAAGGTGCAGACCTAATCGTTGTCGGAAGCAGAGGATTCAGCGGAGCCAAGCAATTTTTTATCGGAAGCGTACCAAATTCAGTCTTGCATCATTCAAGTGTTCCTGTCCTACTTGTGAAATGAGGAATATTTTGTATTAAATTGGATTAGTCTCTTTGTTCTTTACAGAGGCGCAGCGATCGGCTGAGTGATTTCACTTAACAAACAGATTCCTTGATAGTCTTTAAGTGTACAGAGAGCAAAAAAGACTTCTCCGCCATAGGGCCAGGAGAGATTAAAGAGCAAAAACCAGGATTCAACGATTAGATTGTGAACTCAGGGCTCGTTAGTCTTCACGTAACTATGTTACGTGTCATGGGTGAACAATGGTTAAAATAATTCTCCACAAAGTTTAGGCATGTCAACAACAAA
>DAINBL010000078.1:0-6107 GCA_036732945.1 Nitrososphaera sp.
GGTGGGGGTGCCGCAAGTCAGGTGATCAAGCTGCAAATCTCAATTATTGATGCGGGCAGGCCATCGTTGCGACAGCTACAGTGCCTTTTCTTCCATGACAAGCAAGTATGAGCAGAATTGCATCCTATGGAAATAGGCATTCGATACCCTGAGTGGACAATATTTGTCTGACGGGGTAAAAAACCCACACTTGAAATTGATTCTCTAAGACCTGACCAACATATAAAATCAGATTAATTGTTATGGCTGCTTTCACAAATACTGCAGCTAAACAAATTTGCTCCATTTTTGGACAAATTATTTTCAAGTGGTCATGCTCCTGGTCAACCCTATCTGCTTTTGAAGGCTCTTTTTGCCTTATGCAGAATTCTGTCTCACTGTATATTCCGGTTCCGCCTTTTGGCCTTCAATAGATGCTAAAAAACGACTAGTTCTCACGCCATATAGCTTTGGTTTTAGCTAGCATAATAAACCCTACTAGGTATGCAATTTGTATCGCAAAGCCAAACCCAAGCGACCAGTCAGCTGCTGTAGGCATTCCCATGATATATTGCAACATTAGCGATGCGTGTGTTGTCGGCACAGCATATGCAAGGGGCCGTAGCACGGCTGGCATGATATCTATTGAGTAGAACACTGGCGGAAGTACTGCCAGTATTACGTTTACAAACGATATCACCTGTGTAGCATTTCGCATATGGAGCATATGGGATGACAGGAAAAACCCCATCGCCGACATGGCTCCCCAGATCAAGAGTATTGTTGCCACAAGAAGAGGTATGCTAAAGACTGATCCAAAATACACAACAAGTGTCGCTAGTACAGCAAGGGCTGGAAGACCGAATAGCAGCTCTGACAAGGCAAGCCCCATCATATAGGTCAACGGAGACACGGACGATGCGACAAATACATCTTGCACCTTGTACTCTGTCTTGTAGAAGGAGATGTCTTGGCCGAGTGCAAGACCATAGCCTACTAGCGCCATTACCAGGCTTCCTGCAACTGCAAAGTGAATGTACTGGCCGCCGCTTATCACAAAAAGCACGAACAAGAGCGAGAAGGGGCTTATTGCAGTGAACACTAAGGACATAGGATTCCTTCTTAACCAAAGCACGCCAGTCATGTAGGCGATTAAGAGTGCTTGACGTACAGGCAACATCCTAGTCTCTGCCATTTTGATCATCTCCAATACCGTCGCCCATGAGGTAAACAAAGACATCATCAAGTGTAACGGGAGAGACAGTAAAGGACAGGTTCTTTCGCAATGCAAGCTCAGACAGCTCGCGTACTGCAGACTCGAAAGTAAATATGCGGAGCATACCGGCGCCAGTATCAACCACCGATCCGTATGACTTCAAATTTTCCATGTCAAGGCCGTCACGTGCTATGTCCACCCGAATATTCTGCGGGATCACCTTGCGCAGCTCCTGGATGGTTCCCTCTGCAATTATCATGCCTTTATCAATAATTATAATATAGTCAGATAGCATCTCAGCTTCGTCCATATAATGCGTTGTCAGTAGAACCGATCCGCCCTTATTTTTCCAATCCTTGATGGCCGACCATACCTGTCTGCGCGACACTGGGTCAAGGCCTATGGTTGGCTCATCTAGGAAGAGTAGCTGTGCGTCACTCGCCATTGCCATCGCGACAAGGATCTTCTGCTTCATCCCTCCAGACAAATTCATAGCCGGTCTATCTCGGGCTTCATACATCTCGAGCTTACGTAACATCTCCTCAGTCTTGTCTCTTGCCTTATCCTTGCTGTCTCCCCTTATCTGGAGCCAGTTGTAAACATGGTCCCAGGGGGTCAGCGCTCTGAGTGGCCTGCCTTCCTGAGGGACAATAGATACAAGATCTCGGACATGCTTTGCTTGCCTGATCGCATCGTAGCCAAGGACGCTAACCGTACCGGACGAGGGCATCAATTGTGTAGCACATATTCGCACAAAGGTAGTCTTACCTGCCCCGTTCCTGCCCAGTAGAGTAAAGATCTTACCTGCCTGTACCTTCAGAGAAACGTCTTTGATGGCAGCCTGGCTAGTGCCTCTGTATATCTTGGTGACTCTAGTAGCATCAATAGCAAGCACGAAGATAAATGTGCAAAGCTCTAATGTAGACTTTCTGCTTCGTAAACGAGAGGGAGCCGGTGCCATTTTTTCAGATATACAAATAAGTCCCCAATGTGGAAATATTTGTTAATGAGGAGAGAGTTCATAGTTGCCAGAATTGAAGCATCTCAGGACGGCAGCCCGTACGTGTATGTCACATTCAATGACCCAAAAGAATACAAACCAGACCGGCCGAATATGAATCCGTTTGGCCAGAACGTAACATCTATTGAGGATCTCATGAAAAACATGCCCAAGGTCATTACTAATATCGGAATTATGGGGCCGGGACTAACTGATTCACCAACTATAAAATTCAGCATGCCTGAGTATCAGGACATGGGCATCAAGGTTGGTGACAAGGTATACATAGAGATACAAAAGACAGACAGTAGCGGCGTATAACAGTATAATACTATAACAATAAGACAAAGCAAGCTTGGATTTAAATAGAGAGGGAGCTAATACTAGCCAGTTGGAACAACAGAAGAACAGCAGGGTGCACGTGGAAGTAAAGGCACTGGTGCTGATACTTATCCACACACCCTTTGGCCTTGAATTCTTTGACAAGGTCGCCAAGTGGCGTATTGCCAAATTTTACGCCCGCTTTAACACGTACCTTATGCCGGCAATAACAGCGCTTGCAATTTTCCTTATCCTAGGTTCCCTTATGGTCATGTTTGCAGACGCCCAAGCAAGAGAAGGCGTACGGGGTGTCGGCCCGGCCGCCAATCTGCTGATCCCCGGGTTCAATCCGTATTTGCCGATAACTTATGGCCTGGCGGCCCTTGTTATTACCATTATCATTCATGAGGCAGGTCATGGTATTGTGGCCAGAGTGTATAATATTAGAGTGGACTCGACTGGAATTGTGCTTTTTCTCGGAATACCTGTAGGCGCCTTCGTCAATATTGAAAGGGAGGAGCTAAACAGAGCAACACTCAAGCAAAAAAGTGCAGTACTAACTGCTGGTCCGCTCAACAATATGATATTGGCAGGCGCTTGTTTGCTAGCAATGTATCTTGTAATGTCTACTCTTACGCCGCTCCCACCTGACCCTAATGCTGCACAATTTGGCGTAATGGTGATCAGCGTAAACGGCGGATCCCTTGCCGAGGCTTTGGGAATCGAGGCGAATTCCGTGATTCAGTATGTAGCAGGCCAGCAGATCATGTCGCTTGATGATTTGAGCGAGAGCCTCAGGGCAAACCTTGGCAACACGATCGAAATGACTTGGTTAAACAAGGCCGGCGACACTATAGTACGTGAGGTAACGCTGCCTGCAGCCGTAGAACCAGGCAGGGGGACATTGGGAGTTAGTGTCACTGTTCTAGCGCGTGACCCACAAGAGGTCCTTGACACTTACAAGAATCAGTTTAGCCAAAACCCCCTAGCAATTCTTCTTCCACCCACATTTCAACAGGGATTTGTGCCCTTCTCTGATCTCATGGCTCCAAAGTACACTTCAAGCGTTTTTGGCGATAACTTTGCTCCTGTTGCTAACATGCTGTTCTGGCTATGGTTCATCAACTTTAATGTCGGCATATTCAACGCGCTCCCATTGGGTCCACTTGACGGTGGCCAGCTGTATGGTGCAGTAATAGAGAACAAAGCCAAATCCAAAGCCCTCGCAAAGAATGCAAATATGGTCATGACCCTTGTCATGGCTGCGATCGTATTTGCCGTGCTGGTGCTTCCTTACGTGGTATTCTGAAAAAGCAGTATGCTTTTATAATCGAGTCACAAATAAAGTGTTGGCTTATTACCGCTTTATGCCTTATACATTTGATTGTAGCCCTGAGGCATATACAGTTGGATTATAGCCAGATGAGCGATAATGGAAGAATTGGAAAAGAATCAAGAGGTTGGCGAAATCATAACTCGTGCCGCGCATACTTCTCCTCCCCCTAGAAGGATTAGACCAGCATCAGCAACGGCAGAAGACATCGACAACGGGATCACAAAAGTTACCACCCAGTGCGAGGAGGCAGTAAGCAAGATAATACTCAAATCCATTCCTTCCGATTCTCAGATAACGATCGTGAGGTTTGAGGGTCCTTACATAGCACTTTATACCAAGAATCCAAAGTTTGCGCTCACTGAGTTGACTTACTTTTTGTCATCTTTGTCGAAGACCTTGAAAAAGAGGTTTATTATTCGCACTGATCCATCCAGCAGGCTGCCAGAGGACCAGACTAGACAAGCGGTGGCAAAACTGCTTCCAAAGGACGTGCAGGTGTCAGCAATATTTTGCGACGATGCAACAGGCGAGGTAGTTCTTGAAGTAAGCAAACCGGAAGCTATAGATCCTAATATGCTCGTTCAAATCGCCCAGTCAACAGGATGGATCGCACACACCAGACGCTCGCCACATATTCCCTCATCCAGCATCAACACGCTGCACTCCACACTAAAGAGCTCTGCAAGAGAAAGGACAGAATTTCTGCAAAAGCTAGGCAAACGCGTATTCCGAGAATCTCTTATAGTTAGTAGCTTCAACACGAATGATACAACATCTCCTCGTAGAGGACAACAACAACAGCAGCAGATGGCTGGAACAACAACAACAGCGACACTCACCACTGAGGGTCGGTCTAATAAGCCCCCATCGTGGTCTGCGAGCAGGGAAGAAGTTATGCTATTTTGCCTGGGGGGAGTCAAACAGGTAGGCAGATCCTGTTTTGTAGTCGTCACTCCAGAAACCAAGGTGATGCTTGACTGTGGCATAAATCCTGGAGAAATGTCCGGACTTGATGCTTATCCTAGGCTTGACTGGTTCAACTTTGACCTTGACGATCTGGATGCAGTAGTGATCAGTCATGCACACATTGATCACCAGGGCTTCTTGCCGACACTTTTTAAGTATGGCTACAGGGGACCTGTCTACTGTACGGAACCTACTTTACCACTGATGATCCTGCTTCAAACAGACTCTGTCAAGATTGCAAACAACAATGGCACGTATCTACCGTACTCCACAAGGGACGTAAACGAAGTAATCAAGCACTGTATTACTCTGCCATACGGCAAGCCGACAGATATTTCGCCAGATGTCACGATTACACTCAACAATGCCGGACATATCATGGGCAGTGCCACCGTTCACCTGAATATTTCAGGCGCTCATAACATCTTGTACTCTGGAGACTACAAATACGCCAGAACACAATTGCTCGACAGCGCAGTATCTATGTACCCAAGGGTAGAAACGCTCATCACTGAAAGCACTTATGGCAACACCACAGATGTGATGCCTGATCAGCAATCGGTATATCGAGGTTTCACTGAGTCCATAAACAAGACCCTCATGGATGGCGGCAAGGTACTACTTCCTGTTCCTGCTGTGGGCAGGGCTCAGGAGATAATGCTTGTTATGGCAAAGGAAATGAAGGAAGGCAGACTGATCGAGTCTCCAATATATATCGAGGGAATGATCTCTGAGGCAAGTGCTATACATATGTCCTATGCACACTATCTTGGCTCTGATGTGCGCAAGTCGGTGTCACAGGGTATCAATCCCTTTCAGTCAGAATATTTTACAGTCATTAGCGGATATGGCAAGCGCGATGATATACTCAATGACGAAAATCCCGCAATAGTAATGGCAACATCTGGCATGCTTGAAGGCGGCCCTTCTGTAGAATACTTCAAAGAGCTTGCACCAAACCCAAAGAACAAAATTATGTTTGTTTCTTACCAAATCAATGGCACGCTTGGCAGACGTGTCCTTGACGGAGCTATGACTGAAGTTAGCATGATGGACAAATCCGGCAAGGTAAAAGTTGTTCCTGTACGCTGCCAAACACAAAAGATAGATGGATTTTCAGGTCACTCTGATTTTAACCAAATCCTGAACTTTGTCTCGAGAATCAGGCCAAAGCGTGTTCTGGTCAATCACGGAGAAAAAAGCAAGTCGGAGAATGTAGCAAGCGCTATCTATTCCCGGCTCAAAGTCCGGTCAAGTGTCCCGGATAATAGAGAAATTGTGCGATTAAG
>DAINBL010000079.1:0-3581 GCA_036732945.1 Nitrososphaera sp.
TCTGCTGCGATTGGACTTATGCGCTATCCTCAGGCAATGACAGTGTTTCTAGGCTACGGTGCTGAAAATTTTAGTAAACTTGGTAACTTTATCTACTCTGCAGCTCGATACTCGCCATCGGAGTGCGGACAGATAGTTATCGCAGACCTTGGGCTCAACGATGAATTGATCGAAACCTGCAGGAAGATATTTTCAGATGCAGTACTCAAGGGCTGGAAGATAATGTGGGTTGATCACCATCCTTGGTCGCAGCAGGCAATTGAGGCGGTCAAGTCCTTTGTTGAAATTGTGCTTGATGCTTCGGGAAGGAAATGCGCAGCAGACCTCATGTATGAAACCCTTCTGCCCGGGAACGTATTAGCTGCAAAACTTGCGAGCATGGCTCATACCATGGACTTTTTCACAAAGGATCAGTACCTGACGCCAATCTCTGAGCTAATACGCTACTACCAAACATTTCCTGATTTTTATTATCGGCTGTCAAATCTTGCAGAGAAATCTGCAAAAGGCATCTTGTGGGACGTAGAGATGCAGAGTGACTACAACAGTTATGTGCGTCTGCGCGATGAGGCAAAAGCGCAGGTCTTTGCCTCCTTGCAGATAAGACAGGTTGGCAGGTTCAAAGTAGCATATGTCCACTCGTCTCCATATCTACAGAACAGTCTATTTTCAGAAGAAGTGTTTGCTAATACAAACGCCGATCTAGTGATGTTCTACAGTACCAAGGGTAAAGTAAGCATACGGCGGAACAACGACTTGATTTCCTGCCGAAGCATTGCAGCAAACCTTTCCGAAGGAGGCGGCCATGACTATGCCGCCGGCGCAACATTCAAGAGCGACCCCTCAGATACTGCAGCAGTTATTTTTGAGCTTCAGGCAGCCGTAGCCAAAGCATTGGCCTACAAGTAATACATGAACACTCAAATACTTTAAAAGAATACTTGCTGAAATAATATTACATGATAAAGGGTAAGGTCGCTATAGTGACTGGAGCAGGCGGTGGAGCTGGAAAGGCCATTTCAAAGAGACTTTCTTCTGAAGGATGCAAGGTCATCCTGCTCGGCAGAGACAGAACCAAGCTGCAAAAAGCTGCTTCTGAAATTGGTAACAAGAAGAACACAATGACTGTAATAGCCGATATTACCAAGGAAGCTGAGGTTCTCAGCGCAATCGATCAGACGATCAATTCATTTGACAAGATAGATATCTTGGTCAATAACGCTGGCACAATAAACGATCCAGTGCCCTTTCATGAAATGACTGAGGATCAGTGGGATGACCTTGTCAAAACAAACCTTTTCGGCATGTTTAGGATAACAAAGGCTGTAATCCCCATAATGATGAAAAACGGGGGCGGCAACATCGTCAACATCTCATCGGTGCTTGGTATAAGATCTATTCCTCGAGTGCCACTCTCGGTGTACGCTGTAACAAAGGCTGGCGTAATAATGTTCACGAGGAGTATGGCAGTCGAATACGGGCAATACAAAATTCGCTGCAACTGCATTGCGCCTTCTACTATCAGAAGTTCAATAATCGAGCCCTATCTCCAGGATGAGGAGGCTAAAAAAGTTCTCGAATCTACATTTCCTTTGCGCGTGATAGGCGAACCTGAGGATATATCCGGCGCAGTCGCATATCTCTGCTCTGACGACTCCAAGTGGGTCACAGGCACTGTCCTGATGGTGGATGGCGGCCTATCCGCAAAACAATAGCTGAAACCATTATCAGAATTGTTGTGCAACTGACTAAAGAGGATGAAAGATATATCCAAAGAAAGCATCGATGCTGCAAAACATATGCCCACCCACGATGGGACCCGGATCAACCATGCAGTAGAAAAAGCGGCAAGAAACCCTGAATTTGTAAATCGCGCTTTAGCCCAGCTTGCAGGACTTAGATTTCCGGCGTTCAAAAATAACATCATAGATCATGTCAAAAGCATCAATACTCACGATGAAGAAGATGTTGTTGTACTTTTTGAAAGCCTTGACGGCTATATTCAGTATCGTGATGAGTATCATGTGCAAAAGGCGATTGAAGAAAATGTCCCTGC
Source organism: Nitrososphaera sp. (assembly GCA_036732945.1). Taxonomy (GTDB): domain Archaea; phylum Thermoproteota; class Nitrososphaeria; order Nitrososphaerales; family Nitrososphaeraceae; genus Nitrososphaera. The sequence continues at coordinate 2,057 of DAINBL010000079.1, forward strand.
CAAGAAAAAGGATAACCAGATAACCGACAATACGCGCGAAAGCCCGGATGTTCGGACCCGACAAACCAGTGCCGATAGTAGCATCAAAGATCGGGAGGCTGTGAATGAAACAGAAGAGCGCAAAGATTACCCAGAGGTCACTCCAACTGCCATGTCAAATTTCACTTGCGACAGGTGCGGCAAGCAATTCCAGAATCAGCAGGATATGGTGCATCACAAGGAGTTTGAAAGCGGCACTCCTGCAACGTAGGGATAGAAAATTATGCTATCCTGATACTTCAGTAATTTCTTATTAACCCTTAATACCTCGATATCCTGATAATATTATATAACATGAAGAAGCTGGACATTTTGATTCCACACGAACGCCTTACAGATGTCAACGAACTGCTGCACAAGCACAAAGTAGGTGGTATGTCATTCTATGAAATCAAAGGAAGGGGCAGGGCAAAAAGAGAGCCCGTTTCGGTTGGAAGAGGGGTCATGCGATATACTCCAGAGTTCGGCTTTCGCACTAAAATTGAAGTGCTAGTGCCTGATGCCACAGCCAAGGAAATTATTGAAGATGTGCTCAAGGTTATAAGCACTGGCTCTGCATCTGATGGCAAGGTCTTTGTTTACAATGTTGCAGAAGCATATGATATAGGAAGCAAGGAAAAAGACGACGCCGCCCTTTAACAATCTTCTCGCCGATCTTTGATTCCATCTTTGAAATTATTATTTGAACATCTTGAATAAATCAATAACATACTATTTTCTTCGTTCTACTCAATTGGTGGAGGACACACACATTTCTTTCGGCAGAAAGTGCGATAAAACAGAGACATAAAATCTTATTTTGCATGCCGCTGTGATACCTTTTGCTCGCTTGGAATCTAATTTTGCAATAGTAATAACAAATATACCACCATAGTTTTTGACACGTTTTGAAAATATCGGCATACCTCTGAGAAAGAGTTATAATCTTGCAGAACCATATTCTAGTATGGAAGAAAAAAGAACTATGCCAATCTGTTTTACTTCTGATCAGCTAAAACTGATAGAAGAATATGCAAAGAGAAGAGGCATGCTAAACATAAGTCAGGCTATCGAGGATTTAATAACAAAATAAGAAAACTTTAGGATCCCTATAGCGCGCCTTCGCCGCGCTGCTTTGATCCGATGTCGATCACCTCATCGACATCTGAGACAAATATCTTACCTTCGCCAGCAAGTCCTGTACTTGTGCTCTCCAAGATCTTTGAAACTACGTTGTCAGCCATAGAATCCTGGGTAACTACAACAATTGTTGCGTTCACATTAAATTCCGGACGGTATGTGCTTGTGCCTCTCCCCGAGTGAATTTCTGGGCGGGGTATCTGTCCGCGCCCTCTTGAATCATAGTATGTAAAACCTCCCAAACCCAATTCCCCCAGCGCCGCAAAAGCGCCTTCTAGCCTTGCAGCAGGAACAATTGCTTCAATCTTCTTCAATATAGCTAAACCCGTCTGGAGCTAGGTAGCGCTTTTATTAAAGCATTTTGAAT
>DAINBL010000079.1:3681-6043 GCA_036732945.1 Nitrososphaera sp.
TGCCTCTGTAGCATTAGTGCTTGTTGCTCCACCTTCCGCTGCAGTTCCGCCTGCTGTCTCTGTTGCGTTGCTGTCTGTTGCTCCACCTTCCGCTGCAGTTCCGCCTGCTTCCTCTGTAGTTGTTACATTAGTGGTTTCAATAGCTCTTGTTTCATTAGTGCCTGTTGCATTAACTACAGACAAGGTTTGGTTCTGGGCACCAGGTTCTGTTGCAACCTCTGTTGCGTTAGCTGCGGGGCCAGCTGTTGCATTCCCTGCAGTCGCGTTTGCCGCCATTGGTGGACCACTTACCATGTCACTTCCTTTTGGAGGCACCATTGTCCCTGCTGGGTGATCGTCTGGAGTCGAATCTGGAGTCGCTAGGACAGCAAATGCTCCGCCTTTGAGCACGTCGTTCATTGCGTGATCGACACCTACATAGATGCCCTCATCTGGGAATACAGCTTCAATTACACTAGCGGATCCAGGTGGTACCCACCATGTCTCGTCATTCAATACCTGCGTGCCATATCTGTTCATTACTGAGCCGTCATGGACACTAAGTATCCCAGATATGAAGTGGAATGCTACTCCATCGTTTGGACCTGCATTGACTACGTACCATCTTGTCAGCTCACCTGGCTGGACTTGGAATACCTCCGCATTAGGGTTCAAGTCGATCGTCGCAAAGGAGCCTACAGCTGGAACATACTTGTGAGCCATGCCGTTAGTCAATACGATGTCCGGATTTCCTGTAAGGAATTTGCCAACATCAAATGATCCTGTGCCATTTGCTGGAGTAAATACGCCTTGGACATTGTTACTATAGATTTCGCCAAAGACTATATAGAACTCCTTAGCTGGCCGCTCGTCCCGTGGATGCACGACAACTCCACCATACATGCCGTTTGCAATGTGCTCCCATACACCATTGAGGCCATCAGCACCACAGTGGTAGAAGAAGGCACCTGCACGAGTTGGCGTCCATCTCCATGTCACGCTTTCGCCGGGCTGGATATTAGATCCATGCTCACTAGCATTGGAACCAACCGCTTGTGTTGTACCATCACCTGCATGGAAGTCCATACTGTGTATGACATTTCCTTCGTTTATCAGGGTGAATTCTACTGTATCTCCTTGGTCTACAGAAACTACGGGTCCTGGGACGGTTCCATTAAAAACCATTGCTTTATACATTACGCCTCCTGGGTGTAAAGCATTGTCTGGAGCTATCTGCACGTCGACTTCATCTGCAATCATGGTTACTTTCTTTGTCTTACCTGTAGGGCTGGTATCCTGTGCCTCTGCGCTAAAAGGCCCTAGCAAGGGACTAAATACAAGCCCTGCCAGCAGAATACCTGCAGCAATACCTATCATAACGGGTTTGTTCGTCATTCTAGCCATTGAGAACTATCTAGTGATTAAAAAGCATTGCTTTTTCATGTGCTTTTTGCTAATAACACTATATGAGGATTTTTTTATATATATTCTATATGTAAAAAATTGCTCTCGTTTCCATACCCTACAGGAGGACATACGTTTTTTTTGTATGTGATGAGGTATGTAATGATTTTGCTTGCACATCTTTGGAAAAAAGCAAGTCGTCCATTGCGCCATATGCGGCAAAGAGCTTGGCCGTCACAAGTACAAGCCTAGCGAAGAATGGGGTATTGAAGGCATGCTCTGCGGCAGCTGCCATTTAGAGAAGACAAAAGAGTTCATCTTGGAGCAGAAAGAAATCATCCCTGATATATGCGCCATATGCAAAAAAGAGCTCGCTGACGAAGATCGAAACAAGCCAAAATGGCAGTGGGAGATGGAGTCGGGTTCACTTTTATGCAAATCATGCTATCAAAAAAAGGATGCAGACCATAATAAAAAATTGAACTTTTGCGCGATCTGCAGCGGCAAGCTAGGACTGTTTTTTTACCACCCTAAGCCGGCCTGGCAGATAGAAGGCAACCTCTGCAGGAAGTGCTGGGACCAGCGGAACGACAATGACGACGACGACAATAACAACAGCCAGAGGTAAGATAATGCATATGTTTGAAAGGCACAAGTGTGACAATTGCGGGCGGAAATTCCGCAAGATCGAAGAATTGATGCAGCACCAACAGCTAACGCATGAGGAGAGCATGTACGTATGCAATCAATGCAACTTAAGCTTTGAAGGAATGGAACAGATGCGCGATCACGCCAAGAAGTTTCATTCGTATCACAAGAGGAAATGAAAAAGAAAAGAGAACTATACAGCTTTAAGCTGCTTTACTATCGGCGGTCTGGCTTTTCGAAATACTCGAAAGCCGCAAATACATTTTATCTCTGGCAGCCTAGAAAGCTCTTCGACTGTCACTCGTGTTCCACAGCGCATGCATTCGTATGC
>DAINBL010000080.1:0-6004 GCA_036732945.1 Nitrososphaera sp.
ACTCGGTTGTACATCCCTGCAATGCCGTATTTTTGCACCAAATCAACGATTAGCTTCAATTCATGAAGGCATTCAAAATACGCGACTTCTGGCTGGTAGCCGGCCTCAACAAGAGTCTCAAAGGCATTCATCATCATTGTATGGGCTCCTCCGCAGAGGTCAACTTGTTCGCCAAACCAATCAGTCTCAACCTCTTCTTTGAACGTAGTTTGTATTACCCCTGGGCGCGTGCTGCCTATTGCCTTTGCCATCGCAAGGACCCGATCCCATGCTTTGCCCGTATGATCTTGATAAACAGCTACAAGAGATGGGGTGCCAAATCCTTCCTGATAGAGCTCACGAACGCGCTGCCCAGGAGCCTTTGGGGCGACCATTATTACATCGACGTTTTTTGGTGGGACTATCCACTTCCAATGGATTGCCGCTCCGTGGGAAAAGCTGAGCGCCTTGCCCTCTGTAACATGCTTGGCAATTTCTCGTGTGTAAGTGTCAGCCTGTTCCATGTCTGGGATTAGGATATGAATGATGTCAGCTGCCTTGGCAGCTTCTGCGACTTCCATAACCTTATGGGATTCCGCCTCAGCCTGCTTCCAGGTCTTGCCTCCCTTCCTGAGGCCGACTATTACATTGATGCCGGAATCCATCATGTTAGATGCCTGAGCGCGCCCTTGGATGCCATAACCAATAACTGCGATCGTCTGGTTCTTTATTGGATCTAGTGATACTTGGTCTTCAAGCCATTTCTTGGCAGGCATGAGACTTTGTCGCTGGCATGTATTATATTATTCTACTGACGGAGTTTTGTTTTTCATCTTGAAAGAAGGATACAAAGCGTATGTGCTGTTGATGATGTTGATTGATGGCTACGTGGAGGCTCATCTAATGCCACACTCCCCCTACTCTTGTACTACGCCTAGATGCCCGCCGATTACTGTACCATTGGTTACTTGACTTTTCTGCATTTTCTGCCGCTTTCTTGTTTCAACAAATTATGATATTTTCCGTCTCTCTCTATAGCTACCAATAGGCACTCTCTGACTCACCCTGGGCTCCTTTTTTGTGGGGGGCGGCGGCTGCTGCTGAACTGGCATACTCTCCAACTCCACTTAGTCCTTTGAATACTCCTTCAGGAGCAAAAACTGAAGGTGCCTTTGTTGTAGGCAAGTCGCCACAGCAGCTATCTGCAAACTTTCTGATGTTGTATTCTACAAATTCGATATCCCTTTTCCTCAAAAGATCGGCGGCCTTGAGAGAGTCAGGACTGTCGTCAACTATGAGTACCGGCTTGCGTTTTTTCATTTCAGCCCCTCTTTAGTCGCAACAGCATAGATCAGCACAGAACCGTCTAACCACAATTATGATATCGTTCAATACCGTTTATTTTATCTATCTGGTACTATCTTACATCGAAAAGAATCTCGTTCCAGAAAAAAACTCCACATCAAACGCGGCGAATCCTTTTATGCGATATATTGCCGCCGCTTGTATTATGTCAAATCCACAGAGTCCGAAAGGTGTTGTACCAAATGTCGTAGCATTGGAAGTTTTGAGAAAAAACGGTATCGATATCGACAAGCTCATAAAGTTGATCACTGCTGGCGTGGGAGCAGAATTCACGACGTACTATTACTATACGATTCTAAGAATGCACTGTACAGGTCTAGAAGGAGAAGGGATAAAGGAAATAGTCGAGGATGCCAGAATAGAGGACAGAAACCATTTTGAGGCAATGGTTCCGCGCCTCTATGAGCTAGGAGGCTCCCTTCCAAGGGATATCAGGAAATTTGCAGATCAGGCAGGATGCCCTGATGCATATCTGCCTGACAACTGGGAAGACATCAATTCAATACTGAAAGTGCTTCTCGAAGCAGAGCAATGTGCAATCCGGTCTTGGGGCGAAGTGTGCGACATGACAACTGGAAAAGACCCACGGACGTACGACATTGCGCAAAGGATAATGCAGGAAGAGGTCGAGCATGAAGCTTGGTTCATAGAACTCCTCTCAAAGAGGCCATCGGGGCACTTTAGGAGAAAATTTGTCGGCCAGTCGCCGCACACAGGGGATCAGGGCAGCCTTATACACCTCTGACAACCCGTTTTCTATTATTAATTTTTATTATCTTTTTTTATTTCTTTTTTCTTTAGTGTCATACAGACCAGTTTGCAAGAGTGACGAAATACGGGAAAAGTCGATGAAAATGTTCAAGGTGGATCATGCGGAAGTTCTTGTCGGTAGATTGAACGGTAGGCTCTTTGCATGTAATAACTCATGTCCACATCGAGGAGCATCACTTGTCAAAGGAGAATTTAAAGGCGATAATAATCTCGCATGCTGGATGCATGGATATGAGTATAATGTTTTTACCGGCAAGCTGGAAAACATGAAGTCATGGAAGAAGGAGGACACATGGATGGAACAGAGCTCGGAGTGGCGTAGATCCGGTGACCTGACCCTGTACCCAATAATGGAGAAGGGTGGAACCATATATGTCTATTTATAAGCGATCCGATCAGCGTTCGTGCTCCAGCTTTTCAATTACTTCCAAAACCCATCGCAGAGTATTGATCCTTATAATGTCATTTCTATCTGCTATTCTTGACAGAAGGCGATCCGTTGCGTCGCTGTTTTTGTATCTTTTCTCTTGTAAATTATGCTGAAGGTCACGTATTTCCTGCTGCAGAATCATCTTCAGATGATCTAATAACAATTCTGCCACTTGTTATCTGGCAAATGCATTGCATTAATTTTTTTCTCTGTAAGTAATAATTTTGCTATTGCGAGAGAAACAATTTCCTGGGTCATTGTAATAGGTTTGGCTCTTTCTTTCTTTCTTTTTATCACAGAGTTGATAATTTAAGCGCCTTGTATGTTGCACCATCATATATCTTCTCGGAATCTTGTCGTATTGATGTGGTACTTTGGCAAGCGAGAGTGTGTGCATAGCAGCAGAAGACTGCAAGAAGACATTTACTTTTGCTTTGTTGCCTATCTGTCTGTCTGTCAATCAGTTGCTACAAGTTTCCACCAATCGATACTGTTGTTCTATTATTCATAATGTGGTAAATTGAAAATAATGCGCATCCGCCTGCTCCCAAATACATCCCAAGACCTATCAGCAAATTTCCATTGAAGCCAATTATCATAGCAGATATAGCTGCAAGAACCGTCCCAATAACTGATGCAACAATATTGACACCCCATAGCAGAGTCGTATTATTGTTCTTGCTATCGCGGTAATTGTCATACTGGAATACTGTTATTACCTTATTATCCTTATTCCTATTTTTTTGGATTGCAACCAATGATGCCATCTTAATAAGAGAAGGGAATTGGAATCCCATCAAAAATCCTGCGGGAAACAATAGCCCAAATGTAAGTGCTATCCTGTACGGCAAATCCATACTGATGGTAGACGCTATTACCTGCTGTAAATAAATAAAATAGATAATTATAATACCTGCAAGAATTGGAATTGAAGTCAGTACGGCTCTATGCGGTGTTGTGCTAAATACCTTGCCAGAAATATACGATCCTATTCCGCTAGATAAAAGAATGGAGAACAGTATTACAGTTAAAGCCATTATTGGAGTTCCAAGCAACAATAGAAACTTTTGAATAAATGTTACCTCCAATACCATAAAGCCGACACCGATAAAGATTGCAAACAGGAGGTAAAGGGAAGATCTAGAATCGAACTTCGCTCTTGTTTTTCTAGCATGATATACAAGCAAGGCAGATAGCAGTGCAGAAATGGCCACAACTGTTACAAGCAAAATTACCATCTGTTTTGGAATCTGTTCCCTTGCAAAGTAAAACGGCGAATCATCTGTTGGGATTGTTGGGTTAGACGCCGCAGCTGTTGTGGAGAAGTATTCATTGTAGAGGGTATTATCATTATTGAATAGTTTGTTAAATGGAACTGCTACATAGTTGTCAGCTAGCATGGTTATTTCTGCGTGGTTTCCTTCAGCCTTTTCCTTTACCATAGTGACCTCTTCGTTGAGAAATGGAGTTGATTTTACCATCACCAAAACAGGATAATACTTTTGATCATCCGTGGAGCGTCCAAAATACAGGCCGGGTCGATCTTCAACTACTATTACTTGTTCTGCAACAGATTCTCGGCTCTTTCCTGTCTCTTTTACAAGAGAGTCAACAATCAAAGGCATAAGCCTTGGAAGCTCAAAATTCCACCGAGTCATTACAAGCATACCTCCTTTATCTTTATCCAAATGACGAAGGTATTGTTGAAACGCTTCAACTGTATAGAGGTAATTCTCAGAGAGGGCATATCCGCCAGCAAGTTGTGCTGCCCAGGAATCCACAAGTTTTAGTACTATGACATCATATTTTTCAGCTGTAGAGCTGATAAACCGTCTACCATCGTCAATGAATAAGTCGACATTATTGTTGTTATAGATATTACCAGATTGGCCATCAAAATGTTTTACTGCTGATATTACTATTGGGTTCAATTCTACTGCAGTGACATTGTCTGCTCCACCAGAGAGTGCCACCAATATATCCTCGCCGCCCCCGCCTCCAATAACAAGAGTATTATTTGCATTTATCATTTCATAAGGCAAATAGTCCATGTACCTTTGTATCCAAGCGACATCGCTTTGAGAGCCATCCCACCGATATATTGGTGTGGCAGCATCAGCATCAATAATTATTGAAGCCAGTTCATGAGCCGTGGCATTATCTGTGTCAGCAGCGACTGCGGCAATACTATTTTTACTACTGCCATCACTACTACCATTATTATTATTATTATTTTGTTTGCCGCTAACATTTAAAGAGGTGCTGTTAAGAATATTCTTGTATTCTTCCTGTTTGTCTATTTTACGAGTAACGTCAACTCGAGAAAAGGAGTTCCACTCTTCGGATAGATGCTGAAATTCTGAAGGATGATTTAGCTGATAATATAACCCCTTACTCATACCAGGCTTTATCTCAAAAATGCTCACACTTGATGCGCTATTGACAATTAACAATATCAATAGGCCTGAAAAGGTAATTGCAGAGAGTACATTCAGCCTATTCCGTGGCATCACGACTACTTCCTTTCTTTCTATTTCTGCAGTTGGCGGAGTATGATAGTATGAAGTCTCTAGATTTCTCTGATTCCTTTTGCTCCTTCTCAATACAAAAAAATAACTGCAAGTGGAGACTCCAACAACGACAACTGATGTTAATAAAAGAACCGATCCTGCACCGAGTGATTGCATCATTGGATCCAAAATGATTGTAGCTAAAGCAGCTCCAACTAAATCGGCAAAATATAATTTATTTATCTTTTCAGACATTGCCAAAAATACTAATGCCATTCCGGCTCCGGCAAAAAAGAAAGGAATAGATGAAATTAAATAAAACAGGTAGATATACGAAGTATCGCTTGGGATGTAGCCAATTAAGAAGATAAATACAGGCACAGAGATTCCATATGCAATTGCATATTGAACTATCTTAGATGAAAAAGCGAACCGCGGATCGATTGTTGATTGTTTTTTTAGCGTTTTAAATTTGTCTCTCTGGATATGAATCATAAAGGATCCAATTCCAAGGCCAAAAAAGGCTATAGAAATTGCCATAAATGCATAGTCATACCACAAAACAATGGAAAAGATTCTTGTTAATGCAAGTTCAAACAGTATTATGCTAAGGGACAAAACAAACAGAAGGACAAGAAGGAAAATAAAAAAAGACCTTGAACCCATTGCCTACTTGAATATGCAAAGAAAGTATACAACATATGCGTTTCTAAATATTTCCTGAGTTTGAATTTGCTTTATCTTCTTTATTATCTAGCAGTAAGATTTTCTACAATTGCTTTAAGCCTTAAAGGATAGAAATGGATCATGGCTGAAAAAGAATATAAGGAAAAAGTGAAGATCGACGACGACGAAGCCAAAATAGAACGCGAGTCGAAAGATTCGTTCGGTAATAAGGTCAAAGAAAAACACGAGATCAAACAAGATTAATCTCGCAAGTCTCCAAATA
>DAINBL010000081.1:0-5980 GCA_036732945.1 Nitrososphaera sp.
CAGGTTTTTCTATCTTCTGGCTAGAATCATCTTTTTTCTTACCTAAAATTTCTATATTGTCAAACGCAACTATGTTTTTTGGATCCATCCGTAAGACTTTGTCAAAACAATTTTTTGCTTTATCATAGTCTGCTAGCCTATACAGCGAGGTTCCTTTACCATTGAGCGCGTCTATGTTATTTGGTTCAATCTCAAGAACTCTTTCAAAAAAGATATCTGCCTTTTTATAATCTCCTCTCACGTAATATTCACGAGCAGAGTCAAGGAGAATGCTTAGACCTAAATTGCTCTGAGACGCACTATTATTATTATTGCCCTTTGTTATGGATGATGATTTCGACGATGTTCGGGCAAGCACAGAGTAGAGTACAAAGGTGACTCCCGCACTCGCGAATGCGGCTAGCGCAGCTAATTTGTTTCCGGTATTCATATTGTATTACAATTCCTAAAAGAGAGAACAGGAATAAAAATACTTGTGCCTTGAAATTTCGTGTTACAGTTTGTGTTTGTTACATCTAGACTTAGGCTCTGTATTCTTCTCCTCGTCCTCCTCCTCGTCGCCTCTCTCATGTTGTGGTGACGGTGCAATATTTTCAATATTTCCATTCAGTCTCCTTGTCAAACTACTACCATAGTGATTCAGACTTTTTTAGTAAGTTAACAAATGAAAGTCGTCAGGTTACAGAACTTAAATTTATAGAATGCTTAAGGGGTTGCTGGAAACTTTCTGAAATTACCTATATATCACTTAGAACAAGTTTGTAACTTAAAGGAAAATCGATTCCAATTTGTTCATGAAAATTAGCTTATCTCGCAACAAGTTACAAGAACCGCACGTCTTTCATTTTCTTTAAACCCATTGTCGCACAACAAGCCTATGATTGCATTGTAAGGAAAGTTATCACCGCGATGCATAAGTTTCACTACTAGAACTAGGCTGATTGCCAAACCGAAAGTCTGTTGACGATCATTTGTATGTATATGTGTATAGCAGATTCATAAAACAGGAAAACTTTAAAGCTTACAGGAGCTCTACCTAGAAGTAGTAGAATCCTTCAGAAGAACCAATATGGTTCTGGGTTCCACCGAACCCTACATTATGATAAAAATATTAGGACTAACCGGTGCATCATCACTCATTATGAAACGAGTAAAGCCTCACGATGAAACCAAGGATTCGAGTCCTTCTCTCACCACTTGCTAGCAAAAACTTTTTAGCTAGCTAGATGTCTATGAATTTGAACCTTTTCAAAGAACCGATATCAGCGTGCAGCCCATTGGTCCCGCCTTCTAGTTGTATTGAGTCCTAATTCTGAAGGTTTTCCCACCGGTTCCCTCTGGGCCCTCCTTTTATATCAATAACAATCCAAGGATGACTTACAATAATTCGGTAAAGCTTATCAGGTTATTGCAGCAAGTGTTGCATTGCAACACTATATGGTATATGAATTGTCATTTTGTCAGTAAGTCCATTATATATGCCATAAGCAGAACTTATCTCCAAGTTGTTGTAGCTCTTGCTTAGCAATTGACCTGTAACTTCTGCATTATTTGCATATATTTGAAATTCAAGTCTAGTGTTTGCATCATCGATTCTTGTCGGATCGACATGTATCTGTACATCTGATGCATTGATTGTATGCTCCATTATCTTGTATTGTAAGCTAGGGATATTGTAAACTGAAGGTTTGTATTCTGTCACTATGCTATGTTTTATTGTATCATTTGGAAATATTTGTGCCCCCTCAATATCAAAAGTGTATTCAAATGCATCTAGGAAAAGGAAAGCAATATTATTATTATCTAACAGCTTTTCTTGTTCACTTTGTGATGACTGGGCTTCAGACTGAATGGTTACAAGTTGGATTGTGGTCAAAGATAAAATCAGTAGCAACATAGCTGAAAACAGTGCTTGCAACTTTGAATTCAACGATGTCTAGAATTTCTTATTAACCTTAGCATTACAAATGACATCTTGGATCGATTGAAAAAGTTTTTAGCTGCACTTTGTTATCAAGTATAATGACCTTCGCTTTAGCGCTCCCAAAGGTGCGAACGCTTGAGCTCGCTTTCTAGTTTCATCGAGTCTTGGTTTTGAAGTTTTTTCTCTCAGAACCCTCTGGGCCCACTACTACATTAACTCTCCAGAACAGGTTCTGTAACGAGTTATGGCAGCGACTCACATTAGATTCAGTTAAGAAGTGATTAGCTAAGCGTACTTGCAGATTGGATTCAAATGAATTTTTATTTAAATCCAGACGGGCCCGCTCGAAACAAAAGTTTTTAGCTGACCTTGTATACTTCTAAATTGAAACCTACACTTTAGCACTTCTAAAAGCACGGGGACCCTTGGGCCCGCACCAATTCGAATTAAAGCGGTAAAGATGATGTGAAAGTAATGACATTGAAGACCTCTAAAAGCGTAAACCATAAGCAAAAGGCTGTCCTATAGACAGAAACAAGAATAGCAACATAAGATTTCGCTATGTTAAACCTAGTGACATTGTGCGATTAAGGTAAGTTGGAAGTAACGACGTTGTGAGTATGATATATTCAAAGATATATGACCTTGTATTTTCAAACATGTGCTAGAAACGGCAAAATTAGCCGGCTCTATGCCGACGCGTTTAGCTGTTCCTGAACCTCTATACATATCATCTCAAATCTATCCCAGGCTTCCATGGTTTTTCGTTGTTCTCCTCTTGCCATAACTGGTCATTCGTTCATACTGCATTTGGAATAGTTCTATCGTACCAGGAATGTCCTCAATGCCCTTGATGTAATAGCTGATCCATCCTGACTGAGGCAAAACGTGGTGAGGCAATGCCTTGCCCTCTGCTATGAGTTTCTTGCCAACATCCCTTGGAAACGGAAGGTCTGCTAGCCTATCGCCGTGCATGTGTCCCATCTCCCTTCCGTTGACCCGAAATTCTATGCCGCCAAAACGATGGTCGTGAATGGTCACTCCAGGCCAGCTTAAAAGCTCCTTCTGCACCTTGTGACTAATTTCACTCAATTTTTTCTCTCTCTTCCTCCTTTGAAAGCTTATGAATTCTCTTCATGTCTCTCTTCATGCCGTTCTCCTGTGATTGTCAATAAATGGAAATTTTCTGCCATATGCATGCATCTTTACAGACTCTACTCCTAGAAAGTCATGAGGAAATCCCAGTTGAATCTTGCTTATTTCATCCAGCCTGTTCATATGATTAGGACTTTGTTCGAAATCCAAACATCCTAAATTGTCCTTGATTTGAGCCTCGGTCCTTGCTCCGATGATGGGTATTATCACACCCCTGCCCTTTTGCTGTCTTATCCAATTCAACGCGATCTGTGATGGAGTCCTGCCTGTCTCTTTAGCTATTGTTTGTACTTCATCAGCTATCGAAAGGTTCTTCTTGTTCACAAATCCCGCGCTCATCGGATTGTCATCACGATATCTCTTTGCTTCGTGTTCACTTTGCCTATTGTTGTTGTTGTATTTTCCTGAAAGAACACCTCCTCCCAATGGAGACCAAGCAGTTACACCTATATCTAGAGCCTTTGCCATAGGCAAGAGTTCTCTTTCTGGAGTTCTTTCAATTAAACTGTACATTATCTGAATACCTACAAATGGGGACCATCCATGCAGCTCTGCCAGAGTGTTTGCCTGTGAGATAAACCATGCAGGCGCATCAGAGATCCCGATATAGAGGATTTTTTCAGATCTAACCAGATCGTCTAGAGAACGCATTAGCTCTTCAACAGGAGTCATAGAATCCCAAAAATGAACCCACAGAAGGTCTATGTATGGACTATTTAGTCGCTTCAGGCTTGCGTTAACTGACTGAACAAGGCTCTTGCGATGACTTCCACTTGCATTTGGATCGTCCGGATTTGTGCTTATAGTATACTTGGTTGCCAGAACGAATTTTTCTCTCTCTGAAGCAATAAATTCGCCGATATACTTCTCGCTGGAACCATTTTGGTACACGTTAGCAGTGTCAATAAAATTCCCACCCGCTTCTACAAAATGCTCGAACATCTTTTTTGATTCTTCTTTAGAAGCCCCTGGGAGCATGTTGCCCCAATCCTGTCCAAATGTCATGCCACCTAAGCATAGTTCGGAAACCCGTAATCCGCTCTTTCCAAGCAGTTTGTATCTCATACTCATCTAAACTCCTTCTCTGCATAGCTCCCTGCAAACTTGCGCAGAGTCATTGGTTTTCTTCCCCTGGTCTCCTCTAAGGTTAAGGTGACTTTCGAAAATGCTCCTGATTTCAAGAAGTTGATGTCCTTTTCTGAGAGTTGCCTTACAACCTCTTGGGTTCCTATGGTGCCAACGTTACGTGTGGCCAGAATTGTGTCTGTCATGATGATAGGGCTCCAAAATTGCTTACGATGAGGGCTATTTGAGCATCCAATCTTATCAGCTATGGGGATGTATTCTCCACCAAGTCTTTCCATGCTTGCAAATAATGATTAATAGTTTATAAATCTGAAGGTTTACAAATTATATAATTACCAAACTACTATTAGGAACAACGATAGATAGATTCCAGTTGATAAGGGAAAAAGCCTTCTTCTCCAAAACTTGTCTAACAATCACAGGAAATCTTGCTTTTTTTCTTTAATCACAAATCTGCAAATTTGGTCTCCCTTGGCCGCTCTGTGTGTAGTTTCGATGTTGGCATCGAGCAATTTTTCGAATAACTCGGTCTCAACTGAACATGCTTCCCAATGCTTCTCTGCTATCTGTATGATAGGGCAATTATACTCTAGAAGAATATGGCTATCATTTTTCTGCTGCTTTCTCGATTCAGCTATGTATCCCTCATGATCTCTGATTCTTGCTAGCTCCTTTACCTTCCGATCAAAACCTAAATCCTTTAGGCGCTCCCTGTATTTGATGTAGAGCTGTTCTTGACGTTCTCTAAGGAAACTCTCGACTCCTTGTTGTCCTACATTTCTTTCAATAAAATCAAGAGCAGACGTTGCGATGTCACTGTAGGACTTTGGAAATAGCGTCTTACCTTGGCTTGTTAATTGATATTGCATTCTGGGTCTCCCCACACCCTTTCTGACCTCTATGCTATCCACCATGCCTCTTTTTTGTAGCGTTTCCAAGTGCTTATGTACGCCCATTCTGGAAATTCCCATTACTTCGGCGAGCTCTGAAAGTCCTGCAATTTGCATGACTTTTAGATAATATAGCAACTTTTTCTTTGGCTCACCAATACTTTCAGCTACTGACTCTTCTTTGATGTGAATATTCAATTTGTGAATACCCCTCTGCTAGTATTGTATATATACTCATAGGTTTACAAATACTTTGACTTGTTGTTATTGGCCTCTTTTCCTGAGTCAGAACCTATTCAGCGTCTCTGCCCTCGTCACACGATAAGACACAACCTTTAAGCTCAACAATTGCTTCCCTTTAAATGTGGAATTTTAATCTCACAAATTCAGCTACAGAAAAACTTTTTTCGCTCAAAGAGCGATATTACTTTTTACAGTTAAAGCGTCCTTAGTACTGCTCCTAAAAAGCATAGAAATTCTTGTGCCCACTAATCATTCATACATGCATGTTTTTTTCCTGCATGAAAAAGGTGGTTGCATATTACAAGGCACTATACAATAATAACACATATACTATTATTGACTATTAATTTATCATCGACGTCTTATTGATACAGTTCAACCTTCGGTACATTTGACAAAATATACTTCTCAATATCACTAGCGAGCAGCTGAAGATTGATCAGTCCGAAAATGGGCGTTATATTATTTCGCTATTAGGACTGGGCAGTCTGCATGATTTGTTACCTTGTGGCTAACACTTCCAAGCAACAATTCCTTGAAGCCTCCTCTGCCTCGACTTCCTAAGATGAGGAACTCGCATTTTATCTTACTTGCAGTTTCCATAATCCTCTGTGCTGCATCGCCCATCTGCAAAAGCATTCTGACATTTTGAAGACGTCTTTCCTTGACTTTTGCTTCATAA
>DAINBL010000082.1:0-5904 GCA_036732945.1 Nitrososphaera sp.
TTTTTTATCATTATTCCCCTTTCATCTGTATCCTTGACTTAAACACTGGGCGTATGCCAAGTGGCGCATAATTGCCTGTAGAGCAGGTAAAGCAGAGCTCTTCCTCGGGCATCCCTATCGCTTTTGCAAGATTGGCAGTGTCATTGTAGCCTACATAATCCGCCCCTATTACCTGTGCGACACGCGACCCTATGTTGTTGCTTGATTCTTCCGTAGTGCCATGCTGGTACGCTATTAATTCCTCCTGCGATGGAAAGTCGATGCCGGCATAGCATGGATAACGTATAGGAGGATATGTAACTACAAGGCTTACTCTTTTTGCCCCTGCCGTGATAAGCGTTCTGATTATCTCAGCAGAGCTTGTGCCTCTTACAATACTGTCATCTACAATAACAACATGCTTGTATTCAACCACCTCCGGGATCGGAATTATGCCTTTGTTTATCTCTAGTCTGTTGTCTTGATATGGCTCGATAAAGCTGCGCATTGAGCCTCGCTTGCTGTACCTGTCCTTCAACAACCCTTCTTCAAAGGGAAGACCGAGCTCCTGTGCATACCCCAGCGCGGCTGGTCGTGCCGAGTCAGGGACTGGGACTACAACGTCTGCATTCTTTAAAGGAAATTTCTTTGCAAGGAACTGCCCTATCCTCTTCCTTGCAGCATAAATGTTTATTCCTTCCATTATGCTGGACGGGTGTGCAAAATATGTATATTCAAATGCACAGTGGGCATGCGGCCTTTCGTTGGCAAAATGCTGCGAAGTTAAACCGCCCTTGCCTATCTTCAGGATCTCGCCCGGTTCTACATCGCGTGTCAGTTGCGCTCCGACTGCTGCAAGGGCACATGACTCTGAAGCAACAATGTAGGTGTTGGTTTCTCTATGGTATCCAAGGACTAACGGACGGAAGCCGCGTACATCACGGGCTGCATACACAGAACCCTCATCTGTCAGAAATGTAAAGCAGAAGGAGCCGACCATTTCTCCTTTCAAAATGTGCATCGCCTCGGCCATGTCCTCTTTGTCCGCCAAGAGCATGACAAGGCGCTGAGCCGCCACAAGAGTGTCGCTCATCGTCTGCGGGGTAAAGGTGCAACCTCCAACCATGCCTGACAGCTCTTCAACATTGGCAATTGTGCCGTTATGTGCAACACAGAGGTCCTTAACTTTGAGAGGCTGGGCATTTTCAATTGTGCTCTTGCCAAGCGTAGAATAGCGGACGTGTCCGATGGACGTGTGCGACTTGTATTTATTGATTACCATTGGGAAGTCTGATGCGGCGGAAGAAACCAGCCCAAGCCTTCTGAATGGAGGCTTGCCGGGAACTGCAATGCCCCATGCCTCCTGCCCGCGGTGCTGTAAAGCTCGTAACGAATCTATGACAAAAGGTATCACATTATGCCCATCAAGTGAAAAGATCCCAATTACACCGCAGTTTTCATGAACCAATGCCTCCACCCCAAGTTAGAGTTGATTAAGCATTAAGCTATTAAAAATATATCTTCTTCATGGCTACAGTCTCTTTTCAAGAGAGTAAAAGTTTGACTGCAACCGCTTCAAAGACAACCTGATCATATGTCGCCGGCCCTTGACAAACTCGACTTTGGTAGGCATAGTTTTGCCGATTTCTGCAAAGGTCACGCCTTTAGCCGACAGCACTTTGTGGACATTCTCCGGATCCTTTGAGGCAATGATATAGCGCGACTGTGTCTCTGAGAACAAAAGTTCGTCTATCTGTTTGCAAGAGTTTGGTACAGAGTCAAGCTGAACTGTGAACCCTATCGAGCCAGCTATTGCCATTTCAACAAGTGCAACTGCTATGCCGCCATTTGAGCAATCATGTGCGCAGCTTACAAGGCCCTCTTTTGTGAGGTCAATCACAGCGTTCCTATTTTGCCTATCCACTTTCAAATCAACCTGTGGAACTGTCCCGCCTGTTATTTTATGAAAATATTCATAGTATTCGGAACCGCCCATTTCTGGCTGGGTATGTCCAAGGATAAAGATTGACTCGTTGGATGAGAGTGCCATTTGCGTGAGAAACGATTCACTTTCGACTAGGCCAAGCGTGCCTATGACAGGCGACGGCTTGATTGGACCCTTAGCAGTTTCGTTGTAAAAGCTTACCTTGCCTCCAACTACTGGAATTTCCATGAACCTGCAATAGTCGACTATCGCATTTACCGTCTGAACAAAAGTCCAGTAAATCTCGGGGTCCTCTGGACTTGCAAACTGCAGATGGTCTACTACTCCAATTGGTTCAGCGCCTGTGCAAACGATATTTCTGAGTCCTTCTGAGAGACATCCCAACGTTCCTTGGTAGGGGTCAAGGTAACAGTGCTTCGAGTTACCATCCAGCTTGACTGCAACAAACTTGCCGTTGTCAAGTCTCATTACTGCTGCGTCGGCCGTCCCTGGCTTGATCACTGTTCTAATTCCCACTTCATGATCGTATTGTTGATAGACCCATTGCTTACTTGCTATTGTGGGATTTGCCAAAAGTGATAGCAAGACCTTCCCGAGGTTTGAGGGCTGGCTCGGTCGGTTAACCGTTTTTTTCAGCTTGTCTATGTAAGTAGGCCGCTTTGCGACTCTATCTGCAAGTGGTGCGTGGGCAATCAAATGCGAAGGCATCTGCATAATTACCTTGCCTGAATGCCGGATTACAAGGTCTTGGTGCTCTTGGACGGTGCCAAGGATAGAATGTTTGATTCCGTACTTACTGAGAATCGACTGCAATATTGACAGTTTTTGTTTGTCAGTAATGTAGAGCATGCGCTCCTGTGACTCAGATATCATGATCTCATTTGGCATCATGTGACTTTCTCTTGTGTGGATCTTTGTAAGCTCGATGTCAAAACCCTTGCCAAGATTATCTGACGTCTCCGACAGACAGCAGGAAAGTCCACCACCTCCCAAGTCCTTTATGCATTTCAGACAATCCTGTTTGACTGCCTCCATCGTTGCCTCCAACAATAACTTTTCAAGGAATGGATCTGGAATCTGTACAGCAGACCTATTCTCCTCTTCTAGTGCCTTTGAGGCAAAGGATGCACCGCGTATGCCATCCCTGCCTGTCGGGCCGCCGGCAAGTATTATTATGTCATCTGCTTCGGCCTGGTTGGTGATAATGTCTTCTCTTCTACCAAAGCCTATCGCTGCGACATCGACCAAACAATAATCTTGAAATGAGGGGTCAAACTCAATCTCACCGCCGACTGTTGGAATTCCGATGCAGTTTCCATAATCCGCAATACCCTTTACTACATTCTTAAAGAGCCATTTTGATTTAGCTACATATTGGTTATTATTATTGTCTTTTATTGGTGAAAACCTCAGGGCATCAAGGACAGCAATTGGGCGAGTTCCCATGGACATGATGTCACGTATTACCCCGCCGACGCCTGTTGCAGCTCCACCAAATGGCTCTATAGCCGAAGGATGGTTGTGGCTCTCAATGTGAACTGTCAAGATGTAGCCGTCACCAACGTCAAGTACGCCTGCATCATAGCCCGGGCCGACTACTACATGTTTGCCCTTTGTGGGCAGCAACTGCAAATATTTTTTAGAAGACTTATAGGAACAATGCTCTGACCATTGAGCGCCTACCGCATCCCGTTCGGTCTCGTTTGCCTTTCGCTTTAGCTCTTGTTCGAGATATTTAAGCTCGTTCTTTGTGAGCACATCCATCTTTATAATATCGCCTTTTGCTTCAGGTTTGACACAAGGGACCAGAAAATTGTAATGGCATCGCTTCTGATATCTCTACTGCGGTCGACTGTGAGGATTCTTTCGCTCGCCCTCTCTGGATGGGGCATCATGCCCATCACGTTTCCATCTTCATTGCATATCGCTGCAATGAGATCAGTCGATCCATTGGGGTTGTCCCTAGTATATTTCAGAACGATCTGGTTCTTTCTTTTCAGCTCCTTTAATATCTCACTGTCAACAACATAGCGGCCATCCCCGTGAGCAATCGGGATATTAAATGTGTGGTTGAGTTCAAACTGGCTTGTGAAAGGTGTCTTGTTGTTTGTGACTTGCACCTTTGTCGACTTGCAGACAAAGCGGAGCGAGTCATTCATCATGAGTGCACCGGGCAATAGTCCAGACTCAACAAGAATTTGAAAGCCGTTGCATATGCCAAGCACTGGCAGACCCTCTTTTGCCATTCTTTTTACCTCTTGCATTATTGGGCTATGGGCAGCAATTATCCCGGGGCGAAGCCTGTCGCCAAAGGCGAAGCCTCCGGGGATTATCACTGCGTCATACCCAGTGATGTGTTCCTTGGTGTGCCAAATAAAGTCCGCCTCGATTCCTATTATATTGCTAAGAATATGGTGAACGTCGCGGTCGCAGTTGCTGCCCGGGAAAACAGCTATCCCAATTCTCGCTGCCATTACTTTGCAATAAAAACTTGCAAAAGCTTCTATTAATATCTTCAGACTAGCCAGTTTTGCATCAGCAGCTATACAGATCGCCAGAGTATTGTTTTTATCATCGTTTGATGGTGGAAAAATTGTTTATGGCAGCTACCGTTGTACGCGACATCATGACAAAGAATATAGTCATGGTAGACCATGACAAGACCGCCCTGGAGGCTGCCAAGATTATGACAGAGAAAGGCATAAGCTCGCTGTTTGTTGTCAAAGACAATCATCCAATTGGCATCGTGACGGAGAGAGACTTCATCAAGAAAATTTGTGCCAGAGAACTACCAATAGCTCAGGTTAAAATGAGCGATATCATGTCGAAGATATTGACAACAGCAGATCCAGATACTCCAATTGAAGTTGCAATTCAGAGGATGGTAAACCACAAGATACGCAGGCTTCCGATAATGGAAAGCGGCAAGTTAGTAGGCATCATAACAGTGACTGACTTGGCAAAGCATTTGAGGACTACATTGCTGCTTGAAGGTGCACTCAGTGACTCCAACAGCTTTGACAACATGATTGCGACAATGGACCGCGACAAGTATTAATCCTACAACTTTTCGAGAACTCTCGCCTTGTTTAGAACCCGATATCTAAACATGTTTGATAAGCATATGGCTAAGATGCTGGCATCTATGAACTCTATTTTTTGTATTGGAGCTTGATTATCTCAGATCTGTGCCCGACGATTCCAAGTCATATATTATAGAGTATGCTGTCAAAGGAATGCTGAACACTAGCTTTTACCTGTTGCCTTGACAGTGCAGTTGCTCACAACCGGGTTGAAGATACGCAATTCCTGGCAAAGCTCTTTCACAGTCGCTTCAGCATCCATTTTCGTTTTTGAATTTACGACCATTTTTAGCATCTTTGCAGACCTGACTGATTGTACGTTGGAATATCCACCCTTGAGAATTAGATCTCTGTGGATCGTTTCGCCTTCGGGGTCATTGATGTAGGGCTTGTTTTCAATTATTACTTGGACAATAAACTTTGGCACAAGTTTTTCCAAACCCACGCTTTTTAAATACATTGTTTTAAATAAGTCGGCCAAATGCCTTTGTAAACAGCAAGAATGTTGCTACTGATGGAGGCACCAGACCTAATATGAGGATGTTTGGTGCGACGTCAGCCGGGATCTTGATCGCATTGATAGCTACTATCGCCAAGAAGAATGAGATCAGCAAGGTCACACCAAAGAACAGCGCAGTCCCTATCATAAAGGTCAATAGCTTAACTTTTTCCCGCCTGGTAGGTTCAGCATGACGTACCAACGCCATGTTAGAGACAGATTTAACGCTAGATAATCTTTTGCAAGAAGCAAAAACGCCGTTTAATTAATAAAACGCAGTGTGGCTACAGCGCGTGAGGTCATGTAGCTCAGCCTGGTCAGAGCGGCTGACTTGTAAACTACGCCAAGAAATCAGCAGGTCGTGGGTCCGAATCCCACCATGACCTCCCTACCTCAAT
>DAINBL010000083.1:0-5889 GCA_036732945.1 Nitrososphaera sp.
TTTTCCTGCCGCCGTAGGCAACTTTCAAGTCGGCAACTCCGAGAGGACCATGAAGATAAATCTTTCTCAGCAGAGAAGCGCACCTGACGTACCACCAGTCTTTATTTTGGGGAATCCTTTGTACATGCGAGCCTGTCTTGACAAATTGCGACCAAGTCGGGGGATCTATCTTTTTGTCCTTTTTCAGCTGATCAGCCAGTTTGGCTATCAGCTTGTCAGCAGGAACATCATAAACCTTGGCCATATAGTAGTTCGGAAATTTCCTTAGCCCCTATAAATCCTTATTCCATATCAAGATTTTGCGATAGGTATGGCCACACTTTAGGCAGGTAATCCTCACAGCCCTAGTTTTTGCCCTGCCGATCCTAACCCGAGCGCTCCTACCTGGCACTATAAAGGCCTTGCACCTTTTGCAGTAAAGCTGCCTTATCTCATATGGCAGGCGTATACGCCAGTGCGTTGCTATCTTTTTGGCTTGGCGAGCCTGTTTCTCGGCAAGATGATCATCCTTCTCATGCAAGGCACACTCTACAAGCACATCGATACGCTCTCTTGCTATTTGCTTAACTTTCTGCTTCTTCTTGTTCAATGCTCTATAGCAGCAAGTATGTATGTGTGTACATCTAATTGATAAGGCTTGGTAACTGTTAATTAATTTAAAAAACCATTACTTTTATTGGCAAAGCTTGACGAACTGGATGAGCTGTCGAAAAAATATACACAACTCAAACAACAACAACAGCAGCAACAAGATAATGCCAACGAAAGTGATCAGGTGGAGCTTGCCCGCTTGGCTATCAGGATCATCGATTCAATATCATCTGCTTCCTTTTTTCTTCCGCTTGAAAAAGATACGTTATCTAGCGATGGGACGACTACTTACATATATCAAAATAATGCAACATATCCTGCCATATTTGATTTTCTTGCGGAGATCCTTCATATGACAGTACCAATAGAGATCGGCAGGGTGAAATTTGGGCCGGGTGAAATTTTAGTCACCACCCAAGATAGAAGTGAAGCAGACATTGAGCTTGAACTATCTATAAAAGAAATGCAAAAACTGGTGTATGCCAGAAGGGCAGAAATATTTACGAAACATACTGGCGCTGCTCCTTAAATAGGATGCAGCTGGCACCAACTAGTACGATAACACTTATCATTGCTGAGGCTGCGCTCGAGACGATCCCCGATGAGATTGCCCGCCACCCTGCGATAAGGAATCATTCTCGCAGACTACAGCAAAAATCATCAGAAATTCTGCTTGATAGGAGCTATCATCACGCCGCAATGAAGCGGCTGCCAGATAGCTGGAAGCGGGGCAGACCTGATATAGTCCATTTTGCTCTAATGGAAGCTCTATCTACACCTCTTTTTATGAATATGATGCTTAAGGTCTATGTTCATACAATAAATGACAAGATAATCGCCATTGCAGACAATCTGCGCATACCCAAGTCATACTTTCGTTTTGAAGGGTTGATGGTGGGCTTGTTTAAAGACAATGTAATCAAAAGCAATAATGATGAGAGTATTCTAATGGAGTTGTCCGATGGCACATTTACAGATCTGGTTGATATGATCAAGCCTGATAGGGTCATCGGGCTATCAACTGTTGGCGTCCAAAGCAAAGCGCAAAAAGTGGCTGAAAATGCTCGAGACGTAGACCATTCTGTCCTTGTGGTAGGCGGCTTTGCAAAGGGTCACTTTTCAGAAAACGTCACAAAGTCCCTTGGTCCTACATATTCTATCAGCAACTTCATGCTTGAAGCCCATGTCGTCATTGCAAGAATACTGTATGAATGTGAAAAGTTACTTGAAAAAGGCATCGATTATGAAGGCAATGAAAAGCGCCGTCAGATAGGGGCTTGAAAACTTGAATACAGTCCACGAAGCTTTCTCGCTTGGTCTGACCAGCAGCCAGATGGATAACATGATCATGGCTACACCAAAGGCACTTGCCGTAACTAAATAGATCATGCCAAAGTGGTTGAAAAAGAAGGGAAGCACACTGAACACCACCATCATCAATGTAGTGCCTGCGATGACCCTGACGGAGGACTTTTCAGATGACACAACTGGAAGCATCGGCACACCAGCCTTGGCATAGTCCTTTTTGACATGCAATGCAAGACTCCAGATGTGGGTTGGAATCCAGAGGAAGACAAGCCCAGCCATTACAAGGCCTATCTCAATATTTTGAGTCGTTACAGCAATATATCCTATCAGCGCGGGAGCGCCGCCTGAAAATCCACCCAGTATGATGTTTGACTGACTTCTTCGCTTGAGCCATTTACTGTAAACGAGGATGTTGTCAAAGAGGCCAAAGGCCATCAGACCAAATGCCCAGATATTAATAAACCATGAGCAGGCGAGCGAAATGGCTGCCAATATCAGTCCAAATATTAGTGCGTTCCTTGGCGATATCCGCCCAGAGGGTATTGGACGGTTCTTGGTACGTTCCATTATCGCATCAATGTCTCGGTCATTGTATCCAGTGAGGGTGTCAGCGGCCGCCGACCCAGCGGCTACTCCGCCCAGCAAAAGCATCCACGTTAGCGGCGTTATAGGGATGTCAAATAGAAACGAAGCCGTAAGTGCTGCTCCAAACGCCGTGAAAACCAGCAGATACCAGATCTTTGGCTTTGTAAGTTCATAATAGTCCTTGAGCTTGTTGCCAACTGTTATCTGGTGAAGTATTGTCAATTACTCGGTGTCGAGAATAAAGTGAAATTGCTAGTTATTTATATCTTCAAGCTTTTTCCTACTTTGCAATAGATGTAGGATATGCCAGCTCGCGGCTTGTCTTGCGCATCTCGATGAATGTCTCTGTCTTTTGCACCCCCTCAATGCGTCCAATCTTTTCTGAAATTAATTGATGCATTTCGTCGAGTGAGTGTGCATTCACTGTAACCAAGATATCGAATCTGCCAGTGACCTCAGCCACTTCTCTTACTTCTGAGATCCTAAACAGCTCATTGAGCACATTATCTCTTAGTTTGGAATCCATATTAATGCCGGTCAGAGCCTTGACGCTAAAGCCAAGTGCCTCGTCATTTATGATAATTGTAAATTTCTTGATAAGGCCTCCTTTGACTAAGCGCTTTATTCTGCTATAAACGACTGACGAATTGACGTTGATTTTCTTAGAAAGTTTTGGAACAGATATACTTGCGTCTCTTGCAAGCTCACTTAAGATTTTGATGTCTAAATCGTCAATTCTTCTCATTCAAAATTCAAATACATCATGAGTTTGCGGGTTAATAAACGTATAAAGTATTGTTAAACCAAGCCGTCAATTACTAAATTTTAGTAATAATGGGCTCTAAAAATTTCATAATCAATATATCCTGCTTCGCCATGAAACCTAAGGCACATAATGCAGCGTTAGCAATCTCCAGGCGGACTTTCATAGTAAGGCACAATTCGTCGCACTCATCGATGTCTTTTTAGTAGAGAAACTCCTTTATGCTCTATGATAGATTTAGATGATAATAAAAGAAGAGCATTAGCAGAGCGAATAGCAGAAAGGGAGATTGGAATTGTTAATGAAAGTCCTTTCGTAATTAGATCAAACGGCTGCGCTGCCTGCCATATCCTTTTTACACTTGTAAATAAAATGAAGATAAGCGAACAGGATGCAGCTGACCTGCTCTCAGAAGTACTCCTTGATAATAATCAATTAAATGACCAGTTTATAGAGATGGTGGAAAATGTACACATGAAACAGAGAACAATGGGTTTGACCTTTGTACTGAAGAGTAGAGAGGCAAAAGACAGGCGTATAGAGTCCCAGTTCAAGAATACCCTAAATGAGACTCTAGGAGATGCCTCCCATTACGGCAGCGAAATTGTTCTTAGAAAGCTGATCATGTCCCAGATAGCCCTTGAACTGGCACAAAATATAGGCATAGATTATCATGCTGCCACAGAAGAATTGTACTACTATATGAGGAAGAAAGATACGGAAACGCACACTGAACTTATGCACTTAATTAAATCAATTATTAACAAAACAGAAAAGAGTAGAAAATAACTTAAGAGCTATTTTCATACTGTATATTCTCCTCCTTTTCTGAAGATAGATATATCAATGGAACATAGATGGGGGTGATGATAGTGACACCGTTACAGCCTCCTATTCCATTATAGTAGTGTAGTGCCTGCCATGTTTTGGGCTGCAGGAAGTATTATGATTCGAGAACATTTCTTGTTCACACTGATTATTCATCCTTTGGTTTTCTAATGTAATGAGACAAGAAAAAAATTCAATAAATGCTCGAGAGACAAAAATCAAACAAAATAATCATATTAATGAAGATGAATATTCTGCTTTTATGGTTTAGTTAGGAGAGTATTGTTTTAGTATGATAGTATAACAAGGGCCGCTAGTTGGAATTCAGCCTTGGATTTATGCTAAATATCCTCACCTTATTAGTCGTGCGCAGCTAATTGAAGAAAAGAGTATAAGATTAACAAGAAAATTATTGCAAAGGGAACAGCTGCTATTGTAGTGTATGCTATTGTTATTATTGATATTATTATTCAATGTACAACATCAGCTCTTCTTTTATTTTGGCAATGAAGTTTTAAAACAGTAGGTAATCGTCAAAAATTCCCGATAACTCTCGGATAAAATGGTTTACTGTTTTAACTCATTTCAGCCAGCCACGTTCTTGCTCATGAACGGCGAAAGTTCACGAAGCTCCTTTACGACATTTGACAGAATATCAACTGCCCTATCGACTTCATCTCTTGTATTGTGCATCCCAAGGCTGAGCCGGAGCGAGCCGGTGATTTCTTCATATGAAAATCCCATCGCCTTTAGCACATGTGACTGTTTTTGCTTTTTAACCGAGCATGCAGATCCTGTAGAGGCAGCAATACCATTTTCATCAAGTTTGATTATCAGATCTTCTCCATTCACTCCAAAGAATGTAAAGTGTGCATTGTTTGGGATCCTTTCAGTGCGCAAACCATTCAGTCGAGACCTCGGTATTTCCTGTAGCACGCGCTCAATTACGTAGTCGCGCAGACCAGCCACATGCTCCTGGTACTGACTCATTCTTTTGGTAGCAAGCTCACAAGCCTTGCCGAAACCTACGATGCCGGGCACATTCTCTGTACCTGACCGCAAATACCACTCTTGCCCTCCGCCGTGGATTATCGGCAATATTTTTAGGTTGGATTTAATGTAAAGTGCCCCTACTCCCTTAGGTCCATTTATCTTGTGAGATGAAAGGGACATCATGTCTACTCCGAGGTTCTGGACATTTAAGGGAAGTTTTCCTGCAGCCTGTACTGCATCAGTATGAAAAAGCGCGCCAGCCTGATGCGCAATTTCGATAAGCTCTTTGATCGGCTGGATTGTACCGACCTCGTTATTTGCATACATGATACTGACAAGCGCCACATTATCTGTCATCATACTTTTCAGTTCAGATGGCCTGACAAGTCCCTCGCCTGTCACGGGCAAGTGCATAATGACAAAGCCCCGGTCTTCTAGATCCTTGCATGGCTCAAGCACTGCATCATGTTCTATACTGCTTGTAATTATCATATTCTTTTCAGGCATTTTGCGTTTGATGTGCATAGCCGTGCCCTTGAGAGCAAGATTATTTGCCTCAGTTCCACCGGATGTGAATGTGATTTCACGGGGGGATGACGCACCTATCATTTCTGCAACCCTTTTTCTTGCAAGATGTATCGCTCTAGTTGTTTCCCTACCAAACTTGTGGATGGAAGATGGGTTGCCATACCGTTCTTTCAGGTATGGTAGCATTTCTGCAATTACTTCATCTGCAGCTGGTGTCGATGCCGCAGTATCTAGATAAATGTGATAGGAATGTTTGTCGTCGTCAGTCATACCTGTCTTTCTCGGGTTACCCC
>DAINBL010000084.1:0-5886 GCA_036732945.1 Nitrososphaera sp.
AAGGAATGTTTTAACATCACCTTAAACTTGAATTTTGCCATACATGAAAGAAACCATTGATCGCTGAAAAAATGCTAATACATTTCTTTTGTATCAAATATTTTAGAATTTCACAAAAAATTTTGTGCAAGAACAAAACAATAAACAAATGCATATGGGATATTTACGGGTGATGATACTGTTTGTAAATTTTGTACTTATTTGACAGAAAAATCAATGGAAACCTTAGAAACACTGTTTTTATAAAGCAACAATGGCACTGCCTTGGTAGAAGCCATCGACTCAAAGGAAGAGAAGAGACGTAGAAGAAGAGCTAGTTGGGGTTACATAATTGGACTTTTTGCAGTTGTCTTTATGTGGCGGGCAATTTGGGATTGGTCTGAACTATACTTCTCGTCAATGGGTAGTTTCATAATAGGCCTAATTCTGGTAGGTATAGTTGCGTTCCTGCAAAGAGACCACGTCAAGAACCTTTTCGGATAGATTTTTGCCTGATAGTACTCAGAGGTTTTCCAAGGCTACGTATTTGAAGAAAAATGATTAAGACATCGCAAAAGAGGAAGAGCTCAGAAAGAAGTCCTGCTCAAAAACATTTAAAGCTTAGACGAATGAACCCCCCAGAATTATGATCGGTTCTAATCCCATGGGTCCCACTTTATGTTGGTTTTCTAGCAAGACTCAAAATCAAAACCATAAGTGCACGTACACATTGTGCCTCACTGAATTTTGATATAAGGTTGTGTCTAAATCTTGAAGGTTTTTCTCTCGCATTTCTCTTGGCCCATTACTACATTAGTCCTCTAGAACATTGTAGAGTGCTGTCAGGGGATCCAATTGGATTCAGTTAAGAAGTGATTATCTGGGCAGACTGCAGATTTGGATTCAAATGAATTTTTATCCAACTCCCGATGGTCTCGGATTTTCAGCTCGCTTTAGTATGAATATAATTCATGGTATCTTCATAACCATCCTTTAGTAATTGTGCAATTGTTCCAGATGAGAAATCAAATGTTTTGTCTGAAATATTATGTTCATCATTTTTTCTTTCTATTCTTATTATCTCATCTATGTCAAATCTCCCCTCTATAATTTCTTTATTTAGTCTAGGCCTCCAGCTCAGACCATGATACTTTGTTCTTTGGTTTAACAGGTCAGTAATGACTTTATCTTTGATTCCATTTTCTTTTGCTTTCCTTATTAAATCTCTTACCAAGTCTATATAATCAGATACTAGCAATAATATCTCCTCGTCTCTATGAGTTCGATCAGAGAAAGTGATATCGTTTTTCCTGTTTAATACACCATCATGATCTGTAGGGATTTCTGTTTGCCTTGTAGGATGTACATTTATTACCTCTACACTAAGAGTAGGAACTTTGTCTTTTAATCCTCTGATCTTATACCAATAATCTCTGTGGAGTGTGACTAACTGAGTCAATGGAGTATTGGTCATCATTCCGCCATCCCAAAAGTGTCGTATCTCATTCCGGTATTGTCTACCAAAGTCGCGATACGGAGGAGGAGAACTAGTACCAGTGCTATCACTACGACGCTCACTATCATTCTCGCTCCTCTGGAGGAAGCTATTACTATTAGGATCATGATGATAATAGCTTTCGACCTCTAGCAAGGCATAATCAAAATTAACAGGGAAGCAGCCAGATGCCATAACTTGATCTATAGTTATCCCATCATTGTAACGGATAACCCGTTCAAAACCTATTTCCTTTCCATCTTGCTTAAGATATCTTCCATATTCTGTTTTTCTAGAACCGTCTTCTTTAGCATAGCTGTCAAATGTTACAGGTACGCCATCGGCAACATCAACTGCTACCAATATTAGTCTAGGTTGATTTTCTTCAAATGCTGTTGCTATAGGAAACTTTGCAAATCTCTCTAAACTTTTTCTGAGTGGTTCATTATCGAAGCGATACCAAGTATTCCATAAAAAATCAAAAAATTTGTTGTCACGTGCCGGCTTGGGACGAGAAAAAACATTTGGTACGCCGGTTATAGCAAATTCCTTCGCTGAATAATATCTTCTGGCTGCCTCTCCTGTTGCAGTGGCCTTATCAACACTATGCAAATAATTCCAAAATGGCTTAAACCAAGGATTTGTATCTGCTATTGATTCTTTAGATAGATATTTCCAGAAGTCTAGAAGTCTCTCAGCAGATCCTTCATAAGTACCATTTTCGATAACATAGCTTGTAAGTACTGCTGAATTCATAGCACCTATCGATGTACCTGCAATAATGTCAAATGTTATACTTCTTTCTTTTCCTTCACTTTTATCTTTCTTTGAAAGCCATTCATATAACCCCTTGTATGCACCTGCTTCATAGGCACCCAAGGCTCCCCCTCCTTGAAGTACCAAAGCTCTTTCCTTTGCGGGAACATTTCTTTTACTGCTACTCAACTCGACTTCCTACCTTGATTTGCATCTGAATAATAAACACATGGTCTATTAGTGAAGGATAAATAAATTTTTTATTTGTAGGTGAGAACCAGAACCATACAATATCATAAAGGCCGATTATCTTCTGTCAAGAAATTATCTGTAAAATATCTGTATTATCATAGCTTCCGCTCTAAAGCTTAGGAATGCTAAATTATATCTAATGTGGTCTACGATTCAAATAAATTTTTATTCAAATCCCGATGGGCCCATTGCCAATCATACGGGTTCTAATATCATTGTTGTTACATACAATTTGAAGGGTGGGAAAAGGATCGTAAAAATAATGAGATATCTTGACAAGACATGGGTATACTGCCAATAACAATTAGGTATGGTTTTGTTGTGCGTAAGTTCATGACACTATCGCTTAACTACAAATTGAACACAAAGCGATAGCAATAATGATAATAAAATTGGTATACCAAATCCATATAAATTTATCATGAGGAGGGAACTAAGATGGGAGTGTCAACTCTGTTTTGGAATCCTTAAGTGCAACTTCCGCTATATATAAAGATATGAAAGCTGAACATGAACATTTAGTAATAGACAAAAAGTCACCCACATGGGTAAGGGCTTTACAAATCGGTATAGGAGCTGTCGCCATAGGACTATCGTTATCTGCAATCATCTTTCCTGTCTTTGCAATTGCCGCAACCTTCACCGTAGCTGCAATAATCTTGCTTCTATTTGGCATTGAACAAGTAGTTACAGGGATATTTCTCTACAAGCATTCTCGACTCACTCACATAGGTCTTGGAGCATTAGTCATAATCCTTTCAAGTCTTGTTATGGTATATCCTCTTGCTACTGCAACGTTAGTTGTATTTGTAGCCGCCCTAGCCTTACTGTTTAGCGGCATTTCTAGCATAATTGCAGGTCTGAGAGGAGGGAAGGATGAAAAAGATGGTAGAATAAGCACCGCTAGCAGAGGTTCAAGAGCATTAAGCATTGGAGCAGGAGCTTTAGCCGTTGCCTTGTCTGTCGCTATAATGGTAACTCCAGTGTTTGGAATAGCACTTGCAGGTATCATAATTGGGTTCGCAGTTCTGGTGTATGGCATAAGGCTCGTTGTCACAGGAATGTCTGGAAGACGAGAGGCTGTAAGGTCCACATTGGTTTAATGAAACACTATATAGCAGCCTGAAAATAATAGAGGAGTAGGAGGACAATTCAAAAAGATATGAAAAGCTTAGGTCCTCCTACAACCCGACGACGATGGTTTTGGCCAATCCAAATTGCAGTAGGTATCATTTGCATTTCACTATCAATTTTAATATTTTTTACTCCGCAGATTGGAAGTTACGCTTTATTTTTCTTGGCTGGAACAGGTCTCATAGTTCTTGGGGCAGAAAGGATAGTCACTGGAATAAAGGCTGAGAAAAGTAGACGCAAATATCGCATTATCAATATCGGAATAGGGGCAGCTCTTATTGCGTATATGCTACCGGGCTTCATCTTTCCTGATTTAGTTATAAAATATCTTGTCCTCTTTCTGGGGTTTGGATTATTAGCCAATGGTGCTCTGAGGATAATTGACGGGCTGAAGAGGCAAAAGCAAGAACATGAATCGCTTACATTTTCTTCTCTAGGCATGGGGATAATAATCACAGCTGTTGCTATTGCAGTCTTGGTTTTTCCACAGCTAGGTTTAGCGATACTCCTCATAATGACTGCAGTAGCTTTGGCTGTTAGTGGAATACATGTTATCATAGCAGGGATCAGAGGCAGTCGCTCCCGTTCAGATTCTTCTATGACCCTATCAAGAACTGTCGCTGAGGGTGAGGAATATCAACAAAAACAACAACTTAATAGGAATGGAAAAAGTATTTGGAAGAACGGCTCATGGTTTAATGACGACCAAGGAAGGCATCTTCTTTTTCGAGGAGTGAATTTTGCCTCCAGAACCAAGCTGGCTCCTTATCTTCCAATAGCTCCTCTTGAAACTAAAAACTTGTCTCAACTTAATTTAAAGGAAGAGATCAAGTCAGTAGAACCAGAATTAGATCGGCTAAAAGACTTGGGATTCAACATTGTGCGCCTCTTGATTTCATGGAAAGCAATAGAGCCTCGACCAAACACAAACTTTGACGAGCTCTTACCAGAAGGCAAACAATATCTAACTTTTGTGAAAGAAATAATTGATGAACTGTATGCAAGAAACCTTTACGTCTTTTTGGATTTTCATCAAGATATAGCGCATGAACGCTATGGTGGAGATGGGTTCCCTGATTGGGCATTGGCAACAGACATAGAACACGAACTACCAGAAGCCTCCAACCTCCGAGACAAAAAATGGATGATAAAGTATGTCACCAACAAATCCGTGAAAAAAACTCTCACGTCCTTTTGGCGAAATGACCTGACCCACATAGAAGGAGAGAATAAGCTTGAACACTTTCCTGTTAGAACTCATTTGGAGAAAACAATAGGCCAGACAGCAAAATTTTTCAGATCACTGAATAATGGTAAAGGCCACCCGGCAATCTTGGGAATTGAACCCTTTAACGAGCCAAACCCTGCAGGGTTGCCAAAGGAGCAGTTTGAACAAGAATTTCTTGTAGACTATTATCGCAACGTAGATTTAGAAATAAGAAAGTTTGATCCCGACGTGTTTATTTTTATGGAACCCAACGTGGGCTGGACTATACCCTCTTCAAACGGACAAGATAGCGATAAAAGTATGCTTCATTTACTCAGCTCAGGTCCCTTTTCTGCTAAAGATGCCTTCAATATGGATCTCGTAGAAAATGTGATGGTGAAGGGAAAGGTGGATTCTAAACAATTGATTACTTTTTTGCCAAAGAACCTCAGCTCCGTTTCTACCTTTGCACGCAACGGGGTCCTTTCGGTTCATTACTACGACATGATGGCTATAGCTAGCTCATTTATGAAAATTCCCGAAAACATGTATGCGTTCAAGAGACAATGGCCATTAATTTTTGCCCAGTTGGCTAATGCTGCTAGGGAACGCGGCCTCATACCGTTTCTGACGGAATTTGGTGGATCTCAAGAAGCGGAACAAGTAAAGGAGTACTTGAACCTGAATTTTGAGCAAATAGAAGCTCACCTACTCAATTCAACTTTATGGAATTATGACCTTTACCACACAAAAGAGGGCAAGGATAATTGGAACCTTGAGAACTTTTCTCTGCTGGGGCCCAATAGAACACCTCGAAACCTAGATGTCGTAGCCCGTCCATATCCTATGCGTAGCTCAGCAGAGCCGGTACTGCTGTTCTTCGACATTGAATCCAAATATGCCACAATAATCCTAGAGGGCAAAGTCGTAGAGGCTCCTACCGTTATCTACATTCCATTCAAAATACATTATGCGCCTGAGTTTACTGTCTGGGCTACCACAAGTAAACAAATAGAATGGGACAAAGATAATCAGCTTCTATATTGGTATCCTGAAAAGGAAC